>JAAFGU010000414.1 GCA_010365205.1 Aromatoleum sp.
CCGGCGCGCACGCGTCGCCGCCCGAGCCGCCGCGGGTGCGCGTCACCGTCAACCTGCGCACCGCGGAGCAGTTCCGCGTCAAATGGGACCCGGAGCTCGTTCGCAACGTCGACAGGACCTACGAGTAGCGCAATGAAGCGCCTGCGCCGACAGTTCTCGCCGCTTGCGACGGACACTATCTCGCCGCTCAACCTGCCGCCGGTGCGGTTGGGCCTGCATACGAAGCTCAACCTGCTCGTGGTTGGCCTCATTTTCCTGACGGCGATGGCGACGACCGGCTACTACCTGTGGCAACAATACCGGGTCGACGACAACCAGCTTCGCTCGCAAGGGTCAACGATCGTGCAGATGCTGGCCGAACTGTCCGAATACGGCCTCTACACGAACGACCAGTCGTACATGGCGGCACTCCTCGACAGCCTCGCCTCCGAGGGCGACATCGCCTACGTCGCCGTGCACGACGCGAAGCGGGACCCCGTCGCCGAGCGGCGCTTCGCCGAGACCCTCGCCGGCATTCCGCTGCCCGCGTTCGCCGGCGACGTGACTCCGGTGCAGCCCGGCGCAACAATCTCGGTCGACCGCATGGTCCGCGGCCGCCGATACATCGAACTGATCGCGCCGGTCGGCAACAGCAGGGCAGACTCGGCGCGGGGACTGGCCGATGGCGCCGGCGAGCCCGCCGCACGCGACCCTGGTTCCTCCGCGCCGATCGGCTACGTCCGTCTGGGCATGACGTTCGAGCGGATGCAGGGCGCCTTTCGGCGGCAAATCTACGGCGCGCTGACCGTCGTCGGCCTGCTCGTGATTCTGGCGATCGGCGCGACGCTGCTGCTCACGCGACGGCTCGTCGCGCCGATGCGGCGGCTGATGCGCGCGGCACGGGCGGTCGGCGCAGGCAAGCTCGATGTCTACGTTCCCGCGCACTCGTCGGACGAAGTGGGCCTGCTCACGCACACGTTCAACCACATGACGCAGCGACTCGCCGAGTCGCAGAGCGAAGTCGGAAACTACCAGCGCACGCTGGAGGACAAAGTCGCGCAGCGGACGAAGGAGCTCGAGATCGCGACCGCGCACGCGTACAAGCTGGCGCAGCACGACATCCTGACCGGGCTGCCGAACCGATCGCTGCTCAACCAGCGACTGAAGCAGATTCTCGCGCAATCGAAGCGTGAAGCGACGAACGTCGCGTGCCTTTTCCTCGACTTCGACCACTTCAAGCGGATCAACGACACGCTCGGCCACGATGCCGGCGACCAGCTGCTTCAGGCAGTCGCGCAGCGCCTCACCGGCGCCGTGCGCGAATCGGACACCGTGGCGCGCCTCGGCGGCGACGAGTTCGTCGTGATCCTGCCCAGCCTCGACCCCGCGCACGCGACGTTCGAGACGATGACGGTGCTGGCCCGCGTCCGCGAATCGTTTCTCGCTCCGTTCCGCCTGTCCGACCAGATGCCTACGCTCACCTGCTCGATCGGCATTTCGATGTACCCGCTCGATACGTCGGACCCGGTGAGCCTGATCAAGCAGGCCGACACCGCGATGTACGCGGCGAAGGAGGCCGGACGCAACGCCTATCGCTTCTACACGTCCGACATGAACGCGCGCGTCCAGCTGCGGCTGCAGCTCGAGACCGACATGCGGCGCGGCCTGATGGACGATGAATTCTTCATCGTGTATCAGCCACAGATCGATATGCAGACCGGCCGCGCCTGCGGCGTCGAGGCGCTTCTGCGCTGGCGCGACCCGGAACGCGGCGTGATCGGGCCGTCCGAGTTCATCCCGATCGCGGAGGAGTCCGGAATGATTCAGGCGCTCGGCGCGCGCGTGCTGCGCGACGCCTGCCGGCAGGTGATGCAGTGGCACCGGCAGGGGGTCGTGCCGCGGCTGTCGGTCAATCTTTCGGTGCAGCAGCTGCAGCACGACAGCTGGCTGGGCATCGTCGACGATGCGCTCGCGGCGAGCGGGCTGCCGCCGCACTACCTCGATCTCGAGATCACCGAAAGCGTCATCATCACGCACCCGGAAAAGGCCGTCTCGACGCTGATCAAGCTGAAGCAGCGCGGCGTGTCGATCACCATCGACGATTTTGGCACCGGCTATTCGAGCCTTTCCTACCTGGCGCGCCTGCCGATTCAGGCGGTGAAGATCGACCAGCGCTTCGTCCATGGTCTCGAGCACAACAAGAACGACGAGGCGATCACGCAGGCGATCATCGCGCTGTCGCATTCGCTAGGCCTTCGCGTCATCGCCGAGGGCGTGGAGACCGCCGCGCAATTCGCCTACCTCAAGAATCACCTGTGCGAGGAAGCGCAGGGCTTTCTGATTTCGCGCCCGCTCGAGGAGAAGGAACTCCTCGCGTGGTGGCGAATGCAGGAAGTGGAAAGCCGGATCATCGGCCGCCAACCGGACATGTGGCCGCCGGAAGGCCGCTAGATAAGATCGGCCGGCGTGTCGACGTCACGCAGGATGCCGGGATCGTCGACGACGACCCGCACGAGGCGGGCGCGATGGGCGGCGACGACGCTTTTCGCGCCCTCGTCGCCGGAGAGCGCCGCGAGCGCGGCGCCGCAGTCCTTGCCGAAGCCGATCGGATGACCGCGCTCGTCGCCGTGGAACGGTGCGGCGACGACGGCGCCCGAC
>JAAFGU010000415.1 GCA_010365205.1 Aromatoleum sp.
CCAGCACCGCGGCGGCAATCGGATAGTGCGTGTCGTTGGGCGTCATGACGGCGACCGCATCGATGCCGTCGGCACGCGAGCGTTCCCGTCGCAGCATTTCGGCGACGTCGCCATAGCTTCGGGCCGGGTCGAAACCCATCGCGGCGCCGGCGGCACGCGAGCGCTGTGGATCGCTGGAGAACACGCCGGCCACGGCGGCCCACATGCCGTCGAGCTCGGCAGCGCTGCGATGCATGGATCCGATCCAGGTGCCCGGTCCGCCGCCGACGATGGCGAGCCGCAACGGCCGTCCGAAACGCTCCCGCACTCCTGTCATTCCGATTCTCCCCGGGTGATGGACGGCCGCCGCGCCCGAAGGCAGCGACGGCGACGGCGGCGGCAACCGCGACTGCCGTCATCGTACTTGATCCGGGTCAAAATCGTATCGCGGATATGCGGGTATAGGATTGAAGGCTTGGTAAACCGAATTTCGCTGCGCGGCGGCCTTGACGACAGCCGGCCGAGAGCGTGGAATAGGCAACGTGGCAGTGCGCCGATAGCTTTCGATTCGCTGAAGTGCCGTAACGTCGCGCGGCCGGCGATTTCCGTCGTTCGTCCCTCACCCGTCACAGGAGCGTTGATCATGGCCACCCGATCCCCACCCAAACCTGCTGCCCGCAAGCCCGCTGCGAAAAAGGCGAAACCGCGTGCGAAGGCCGCTGCGCGGCCGAAGGCGGCTCCCAAGGCGGCGGCGTTCAAGATGCCCGGCGGCTCGCCGTTCGGCGATCTGTCGAAAATGCCCGGCGTGATGACGCCGGAACAGGCGATCGAGCTGTACAAGACGAACGCGAGGTTCGCCCTCGAGATTATCAATGCCGCGATCGACGGCACGGCGAAGGTCCGTCGGATGCAGTTCGACAGCGAGGAGCAGGCGCGCGCCTTCCACAAGCGGGCGGCGAAGACCGCGAGCGAGGCGCGCGATCCGCAGTCGTTCATGGCGGCAGGGCAGGGCGCCGCGCAGGAAGCGGTCGAGAAATCGATGCATTACTGGGGCGAGATGTTCGCGCTGATCGTCGAAATGCAGAAGCGGCTCTTCTCGCTGATCGAGGAGCAGGCGGAAGGCGTGCCGGGCGTGAAGCAGGCGAAGGCCGCGATGGCGATGATGCCCGACCTCACCAAGATGCAGAACGTCGTCTCGGCGATGCAGGGCGTGGTCTCGTCCGGCGGTCCGGCATTCGAGTCGATGCAGAAGGTGATGAGCGATTTCGCCCGGATGGCGCAACAGGCGATGCCGGGGATTAAGCGCTGACGATTCGCAGTTGCGTTTTACAACTGCATTTCACCATTGCATCCCGCCCCGGGAGCGCGGCCGCGCGCACGGGGCGGATTTGTTTCACGACGCAGCGCAGCGTTCGACGCGCCGTCGAAACGGGCCATCGCACGCGGCCGCGAAGCCTCCGTTGCCGGGACCCTTTCGTCTCATCGTCCAATCTTTGTTGGGCTCACGCGATGACGGGCTGTGCGTGGGAACGAAAGGCGCCGGCCATGAACCGAACGCGCGGAGGTTCCGCTGATCGCGGACGTCGAAAGCCTGGTGCCCGGGGCCGGACTCGAACCGGCATGGCGCGTTGCCGCGCCCGCGGATTTTAAGTCCGCTGTGTTTACCAGTTTCACCACCCGGGCTTGCCCCGATTCTAGCGGAGCCGCGCTAGGATAGCGGCTTTGGTCGAAGACAACGCGAATCAGCGCCTGAGCTTGTGGTCCGCGAACGATCCGAGAGTGCGTCCAAGCCCGGGCCCGTGCACCGGGCATCGAGTCGGCACGCGCGCAGCGCCGGGGGCTCGACGTCCCGCGACCGGCTCGCGTTGCACCGGATGCTCGCGGGTATTCCGTTTCTCGACAGTTACCGTTCGCGCCTGTACGCGGCGATCATCGTCGCGATCCTCGCACCGCTGTTCCCGACCGCGCTGGCGGTGACGATGGCCGCCGATCGCATGACGACGACAACGGCATTCACACTGCTTGCCCTCGCGCTGATCGTCGGCGTTGCGCTCGCGCTATGGGCGTTGCACCGGATGCTCGCACCGCTGGACATCGCCGTCGAGACGATCGATGCGTTCATCGACCAGAAGCCGCTGCCGAAGGTGGAAGTCACCGGCAGCGACGAGGCGGCGCAACTGATCCGCGGCGTCCAGTCGCTGGTGTCGCGGTTGAAGACGCAGAACGAGCAGATTCGCACGCTCGGCGAGCGCGACGATCTGACCGGACTGTATCAGCGGCGCCCGGGACGTTCTGCCGCGCAGGCGCTGATCGAAGGCGCGCCGAAGCACGGGCGCACCGTGCGCCTCTACTACGTCGACATCGACCGGTTCGGTGAAATCAACGCCAGCCGCGGCCCTGGTTTCGGCGACACGGTGCTCAAGGCCGTCGGCGCGCGCCTGGCGCGCGCGGCGGGCGACAACGGAGTCGCCATCCGCTGGGGCGCCGCCGAATTTGTCGTGGTGCATGCGGACCTGCCGGAGTCGCTGGCCGCGGTCGCGGACCTCGTGCGGCGCCCGATGGTGGTCAAGGGCCTCGATCTGCCGGTAACGGTCGCGGTCGGCCACGCCGAAACGACGACGCGCGAGTCGTTCGAGGCGCTGCTCGCGCG
>JAAFGU010000416.1 GCA_010365205.1 Aromatoleum sp.
CTGCTGCGCGTCGCCGAGCTGGCGGCCGGCGTCGGCCTTCCTGCAGGCGCCCTCAACATCGTGACGGGCCTGGGGCGCGAAGCCGGAGCCGCACTCGCCGCGCACCAGGGCATCGCGCACCTCTCGTTCACCGGATCACCGGCTACCGGCGCCGGGGTGGCCGGCGAAGCGGCGAAGCGGCACTGCCCGGTCACGCTGGAGCTGGGCGGCAAAGGGCCGCAGATCGTGTTCTCCGATGCCGACCTCGATGCGGCCCTGCCGGTGCTCGTCAACGCGATCGTGCAGAATGCCGGGCAGACCTGCTCCGCCGGCAGCCGGTTGCTGGTGGAGCGCGCGCGCTACGAAGAAGTGCTGGAAGCGCTCGGTGCGCGCTTTGACTCACTCAAGGTCGGGCCGGCGCTTGCCGATCTCGACTGCGGCCCGCTGATCCGCGCGTCGCAGCTCACGCGGGTCCGCGGCTTCCTGGCCGACGCCGAGCGCGACGGCATTGCGACCGTGGGGCAGGGGACGATCGCGTCCGATGCGCCGGCCGGCGGCTACTACATCGAGCCACGGCTGTTGCGCGACGTGCCGCCCACGCATCGGCTTGCCTGCGACGAGGTGTTCGGCCCGGTGCTGTCGGCGATGCCGTTTGCCGATGAAGCCGATGCGGTCCGGCTCGCCAACGCAACCGAATTCGGCCTCGTCGCCGGCGTATGGACTCGCGACGGTGCGCGGCAGATGCGGATGGCGCGCGCGATCGACAGCGGCCAGGTGTTCGTGAACAACTACGGCGCGGGCGGCGGTGTCGAGCTGCCGTTCGGCGGCGTGAAATCGTCCGGCTACGGCCGCGAAAAGGGGTTCGAGGCGCTCTACGGCTTCACGGTGCTGAAGACGGTTGTGCTGCAGCACGGCTGAGCCGGCGCTGCGTCCGCCTCCGGCGATTGCCGGGAGATCGGCGCCGATTTCCGCGACGGGCAGACCGGACCGCCGGCCCTCTGTCAGCCAACCGAGGTAAATTCCAATCGGCGCCGCGAACCGCGGCATTCACGGGCGGCTAAAAGATGAGACTGAGTGGAAAGATTGCGATCGTCACCGGCGCGGGATCAGGATTTGGCGAAGGCATCGCGAAGCGCTTCGCGCAGGAGGGCGCGAAGGTCGTTGTCAACGACATTGCCTTCGACAACGGTGAACGTGTTGCGCGAGACATCGTCGCTGCCGGCGGCGAGGCGAAGTTCTGCGCCGGCGACGTTTCGAGCGACCGCGACGTCTCGCGTCTGGTCGCCTTCGCGCTCGCCGCTTTCGGCGACCTCGACATCGTCGTCAACAACGCCGGCACGACGCACCGGAATCAGCCGCTGCTCGACGTCACCGAGGACGAGTTCGACCGCATCTATCGCGTCAACGTGAAAGCGCTGTTCCTGACGGCGAAGCATGCGGTCCCGCATTTCCGTAAGAAGAAAAACGGCGTGTTCGTGACGATCGCGTCGACGGCGGGCGTGCGCCCGCGACCCGGGCTCACCTGGTACAACGGCAGCAAGGGCGCGGCGATCGTCACGTCGCGCTCGATGGCGGCCGAACTCGCGCCGGACAACATCCGCGTCAACATCATCAACCCGGTCGCCGGCGAAACGGCGATGCTGGTCGACTTCATGGGCGAAGACACGCCGGAAATGCGCGCGAAGTTCGTGTCGACGATTCCGCTGGGCCGGCTGTCTCGCCCCTCCGACATCGCGACGGCGGCGGTGTTCTTCGCCTCCGACGAGGCGGCGTTCATCACCGGCGCCTGCCTCGAGGTCGACGGTGGACGTTGCATTTAGCGCCTGAAGCCTGCCGGCGATGATCCGCATCCGCGAGATCGACCACGTCGTGCTGCGCGTGCGCGACCTTACGCGCTCACTCGCGTTCTATTGCGACGCGCTGGGCTGCGCGGTCGAGCGGCGGCAGGACGCGATCGGCCTCGTCCAGCTGCGCGCAGGGCGTTCGCTGATCGACCTCGTCCCCATCGACGGCGTGCTGGGAAGGGCGGGAGGCGCGGCGCCCGGCGCCGAAGGGCGCAATGTCGATCATTTCTGCGTGCGGGTCGACCCGTTCGACGACGCGGCCATTCGCGCCCACCTGACGCGACACGCCGTCGACGTCGGGCCGACGGAGTCACGGTTCGGCGCCGACGGCGAGGGTCCCTCGATGTACATCACCGATCCGGACGGCAATGTCGTCGAGCTCAAGGGCGCGCCGGCGCCGCCGCGCTGACCGCGGATGCTGAAGCCCGGGCAGCCCGCGCTGACCGTGTTGCTGGGCGCGCTGATCGCATCGGCGCCGCTGGCGATGGACATCTATCTGGCGTCGATGCCGTCGATGACGCGATCCCTCGCGGCGTCCGTCGCCGAGGTCCAGCTGACGCTGTCGGTGTACATGTTCGGCTGGGGCTTCGCACAGCTTGTCGTCGGGCCGCTCACCGACCGGTTCGGGCGCCGACCGGCGCTGATCGCCGGGCTCGCCGTGTTCGTCGCGTCGTCGGCCGCCTGCGCGGTGGCTACGTCGATCGCCGCGCTGATCGCCGCGCGCTTCGTTCAGGCCCTCGCGATGGCGGCGGTGGCGGTGGTCCCGCGCGCGGTGGTCCGCGATCTCTTTGCCGGCGACCGCGCTG
>JAAFGU010000417.1 GCA_010365205.1 Aromatoleum sp.
CGAGAACTACGGCGAGACCGGGATGGCGCACCTGCTCGAGCACATGTTGTTCAAGGGCACGCCGACGCACCGCAAGCTGGACGAAGCGTTCTCGCGCCGCGGCATCCAATCCAACGCCAGCACGTCCTACGATCGCACCAATTATCACGAGACGTTCAACGCGTCCCTGCCCGACCTCGACTGGGTGCTGGCGATGGAGGCGGACCGGATGACCCATTCGACGATCGCTAAAAAGGATCTCGACAGCGAAATGACCGTCGTGCGCAACGAGATGGAGCAGGGCGAAAACAGCCCGCCGTCGATTCTCGCCCAGCGCATGCTCGCCGTCGCTTACGAGTGGCACAGCTACGGCAAGGAGACAATCGGCGCGCGATCGGACGTCGAGCAGGTCGACATCGGCCGGCTGCAGGCCTTCTACCGTACGTACTACCAGCCCGATAACGCGGTGCTCGTCGTCGCCGGCGCGTTCGATCCGCAGCGAGCGCTCGCGCGAATCGCACACAGCTTCGGGCCGATTCCACGGCCGACGCGCGCGCTGCCCCGCTTCTACACGGTCGAACCGGTGCAGGACGGCGAGCGCACGGTCGCGCTGCGGCGTGTCGGCAACACGCAGCTCTTGAGTCTGGTCTACCACACGGTGCCCGGCGCGCATCCGGATTCCGTGGCGCTGGACGCGCTGGCCGAGGTGATGACCGTCGCGCCCGCCGGGCGCCTCTATCAGGCGCTGGTCGAAGCCAGGAAGGCGACCACCGTCGACAACTGGAGCGCGACGCTGCACGACCCGGGATTCGTCATGTTCTCGGCGCAGGTGCCGGTGACCGATTCGCTCGCCGACGCACGGGCGGCGATGCTGGCCACACTCGAGGGCGTCGCGGCGCGGCCGATCACCGACGCCGAGGTGGACCGCGTCCGCACCAAGGCGCTGAAACAGTTCGACGAAACGATGGCCGACCCGAACCGGCTGAATATGCGGCTGACCGAGGCGATCGCCACCGGCGACTGGCGGCTGTTCTTCCTGGAGCGCGACCGCTGGCGCGCGGTCACCGCCGCCGATGTGCAGCGCGTCGCCCTGTCCTGGCTGAAGCCGTCGAACCGCACGCTCGGCGAATTTCTGCCGGAAGCGAGTTCCGACAGGGCGCCGGCGCCGCCCCCTGTCGATGTCGCGGCGATGGTCAGGGACTATCGCGGCGACCCCGCCGTTGCGACCGGCGAGATGCTCGATCCTTCGCCGGCGAACCTCGAGGCGCGCAGCGTTCGCTTCGCGCTCCCGAACGGAATGAAGGTCGCGCTGCTGCCGAAGAAAACGCGCGGCGGCACGGTCCGGTTCACGATCCGCCTGCACCAGGGCGACGAGAAATCGCTGTTCGGCCAGTCGCCGCGCGGTGCGCTCGCTGCGGCGATGCTGACGCGCGGCACGCTGACGAAGAGCCGCCAGCAGATCGAGGACGCGCTGGACCGCGCCAGCGCGAAGCTCGGCATCGGCGGTTCCGAGGCCTCGACGTCGGCAAATGGCGTCACGGTGCGCGCACAACTCGCCGACACGTTGACACTCGTCGCCGAAATCCTGCGCCAGCCCTCGTTCCCGGCCGCCGAATTCGACCAGATCAAACGCGAGCAGCTGGCCGGGCTGGAGGACATGCGCGCGGATCCGGGCAGCATCGCCGAGCGTGCGCTCGAGCGACATGGCAATCCCTACCCCCCCGGCGACGTCCGCTACGTGCCCACGCTGGACGAGGAGATCGCCGCGCTCGGCGCCACGACGCGCGACGACGTTGCCCAGTACTACGCGCGGTTCGCCGGCGGCGCAAACGGTGAAATGGCGCTTGTCGGCGATTTCGATCCCGATGCGGTGAAGGCGCTGCTGGCCCAACTCTTCGGCGCGTGGGGCAGTCCGGCTCCGTACGCGCGCGTTCCCGATCCGCTCGTGCCGCGCTCGCCGACGGTGATCACGCTGCCGGCGCCGGACAAGGCGAGCGCCAGCGCGCTGGGCGAAATCGCGTTCGCGATGACCGACGCCAGTCCCGAGTATCCGGCGATGCTGGTCGCGACGTACATTCTGGGCGGCGTCGAGAACTCGCGGCTGTGGAAGCGGATCCGCGACAAGGAAGGCTTGAGCTACGGTGTCTACGCGTCGCTGCAACCGAGCAGTTTCGAGCCGAACAGCGCGCTGAAGATCAGTGCCGCATTCGCGCCGCAGAATCTGGCCCGGCTGCGCGCCGCGCTCGCAGAGGAACTCGGCCGCGCCGTGCGCGACGGATTCACGGCGGCCGAAATCGCGGAGGCGAAGACCGGCGTGCTGAAACTTCGCCGCCTGTCGCGCACGCAGGACGGGGGATTGACCGGGGCGCTTGCGCAGCAGGCGTATCTCGGACGCACGTTCTCGTTCAGCGGCAGGATCGACGACGCCGTCGCCGCGTTGACGCCGGCGGAGGTCAACGCCGCGCTGCGCAGGTTCGTAAAGACCGACGGGTTCGCGTTCGCGTTCGCCGGGGATTTCGCCAAGACCGGGAAGTAGCGCCGCGGTCAGCGCGTCGATCGGCGCATCTATCGGCGCGCCGTCATGCGTCCGGCGCGTGCGCCGCGACAATGGCCGTCATCGCCGCGGCGAT
>JAAFGU010000418.1 GCA_010365205.1 Aromatoleum sp.
CGTCCGCGCCGCTCGCGTCGCCGCTCGGCGCCGCGCCGTCGGCATTCTCGGGCGGCGGCGCCACGATCCAGGCCGACACCGCGAACAATGCGCTGATCATCGCGGCGCCGGAGCCGGTCTACAATAATCTTCGCGCGGTCATCGAAAAACTCGACATCCGCCGCGCCCAGGTCTTCATCGAAGGGTTGATCGTCGAGGTCACCTCCGACAAGGCGGCCGAGTTCGGGATCCAGTGGCAGGTTCTTTCGGGCGTCGGCCGCGGCGGCCTGCAGGGCGCCGGCGGGACCAATTTCGGCGCACGCGGGGCGGCGCCGACCACCAACATCATCGATGCGTCGGTCAATCTCGGCAACCTGGCGCAGGGGCTCAACCTCGGCATCATCAACGGCTCGATCCGCATCCCCGGGCTCGGGCTCATTACCAATCTTGGTCTGCTCGCGCGCGCGCTCGAGACCGAGTCCAACGCCAACATCCTGTCGACTCCGACGCTGCTGACGCTCGACAACGAGGAGGCGAAGATTGTCGTCGGCCAGAACGTTCCGTTCATCACCGGGCAGTACACGACGTCGGCGAGCAATTCCAACGGGGTGTCGCCGTTCCAGACCATCGAGCGCAAGGACGTCGGTCTGACGCTCCGTGTGAAACCGCAGATCACCGAGGGCGGCAGCGTGCGCCTCGTCCTCTACCAGGAAGTTTCCCGCGTCGACGACAAGACCAATCCGGCCGGCATCATCACGAACAAACGCTCGCTCGAGTCCTCGGTGATCATCGACGACAACCAGATCGTCGTGCTGGGCGGACTTATCCAGGACAGCTTCACCGACGGCACCGACAAGGTCCCGTTCGTCGGCGACGTTCCGGTGCTCGGACAACTGTTCCGCTACGACAACCGCAAGCGCACCAAGACCAACCTGCTGGTATTCCTGAAGCCGACGGTCGTTCGCGGCCCGCCCGGCGCCGCGTCGCTGACGCAGGACCGGTACGATTACCTGATGGGTGAGCAGCAGCGGCTGCGCCCGGAAGACCGGTTCTTCTGGAACGACCCGACGTACCCGCAGGTGCCCCCGCTCGGCACGATGCCGGGCACACCCGCCGCGACGCCGCCGGCGCCACCCTCGGCTCCGCCGAAGTCGTAATCTCTGTCGTCGCACGATGGCTGCCGATCCCGCCAGTCTCCGCAGCACCGCCGCGCTGGCGACGAAGATTCCGTATTCGTTTTCCAAAATGCACGGCGTGCTGGCACTGGGCGAAGAGGGTGGTTCGGTCGTCGTGCTGATGCGCCCGGACGCGACCGTCGACGGCATCGCCGAGCTCAAGCGCGTTCTGCAGCGTCCGCTGGCGCCGCGCCCGGTCGATGCCGAGCGCTTCGCCGCCGAACTGGCGCGCGCGTACAACGTGGCTTCGGGCGGCGTCGCCCAGATGTCCGACGATCTCGCACGCGAGACGGACCTGTCGCGGTTGATGCAGGACCTGCCGCCTTCGGAGGACCTGCTCGACAGCGACGCGCAGGCGCCGGTGATCCGGATGATCAACGCGCTGCTTCTGCAAGCGCTGCGCGAGCGCGCATCGGATCTTCACTTCGAGCCCTATGAGGGGCGCTCGGTCGTCCGTTTCCGCGTCGACGGCGTCCTGCACGACGTGATAGAGCCGCCGCGCGCGCTGCACGCGGCGATCGTGTCACGCCTCAAGATCATGGCGAGCCTCGACATAGCGGAAAAACGCCTGCCGCAGGACGGACGCATCGCGCTGAAGCTTGGCGACAAGCAGGTCGACGTCCGCGTCTCGACGCTGCCCACGGGCCCCGGCGAACGCGTGGTCCTGCGCCTGCTCGACAAGGACACCGCTCAGCTCGACCTGACGGCACTCGGAATGAGCGCGCCGGCGCTTGCGACGATGGACCGGTTGATTCGCGAACCCCATGGCATCGTGCTCGTTACCGGACCGACCGGTTCCGGCAAGACGACGACGCTGTACGCGGCGCTGTCGCGGCTCGACAGGGCGGGCGGCAACATGATGACCGTCGAGGACCCGATCGAATACGCGCTCGACGGCGTGGCGCAGACGCAAGTCAATCCGCGGATCGAACTCACATTCGGCCGTGCGCTGCGCGCAATTCTGCGGCAGGACCCGGACACGATCATGATCGGCGAGATTCGCGATCTCGAAACCGCGCAGATTGCGGTGCAGGCGTCGCTGACCGGGCATCTCGTGCTCGCGACGTTGCACACCAACGACGCGGCGAGCGCGGTGACGAGGCTCGCCGACATGGGCGTAGAGCCCTATCTGCTGGCGTCGAGCCTCCTTGGCGTGCTCGCGCAGCGCCTCGTGCGCACGCTCTGTGCGGCCTGTCGCGCGTCCGCTCCGCCGACCGCCGGCGAAGCGAAACTTCTGGCCGAAATCGGCTTGCACACAACCCGGGTGTTGTACGCGCCGGCCGGCTGCGATGCCTGCAATCACACCGGCTATCGCGGCCGTACCGGCGTCTATGAGCTGCTCGTCGTCGACGGGCCGATCCGCCGGCTGATCCACGATCGCGCCGCCGAGCACGCGGTGCGGGCGGCCGCGCTGCAGGCGGGCATGGTGCCGTTGCGTCGCGACGGCGCGC
>JAAFGU010000419.1 GCA_010365205.1 Aromatoleum sp.
GGTGGTCGCGGCTCGCGACCGAGCCGTCGAGCGTGAGCACCGCGAACACGTCGTCTCCGATCAGCGGCGAGAATGTCAAAAGATCGGCGAGCGACAGATCGGCGAGGTCGGCGCCTTCGCCCTCGGCATGCCGCACCGCGCGCGCGACCGCTTCGTGCGCGTCGCGGAACGGCAGGCCTTTTTTTACCAGATAGTCGGCAAGGTCGGTTGCCGTCGCAAAGCCCTCGCGCGCGGCCGCGCGCATCCGTTCCGCGTCCACCGTGATACCCGTCGCGACAAGATCGGCCATGATCGCCAGCGTATCGGCCAGCGTGTCGACGGTGTCGAATAACGGTTCCTTGTCTTCCTGATTGTCCTTGTTGTACGCGAGCGGCTGGCCCTTCATCAGCATCAGCAGACCCATCAGGGCGCCGACGACGCGTCCGGTCTTGCCGCGCACCAGTTCGGGCACGTCGGGGTTTTTCTTCTGCGGCATGATCGTGCTGCCCGTGCAAAAGCGGTCGGCGAGCCGGATGAATCCGAAGCGCGGGCTCACCCAGAGCACCAGCTCCTCGGAAAAACGCGACAGGTGCAGCATCACGAGCGACGCGGCGGCGGCGAATTCGATCGCGAAATCGCGATCCGACACGGCGTCGAGCGAGTTCGTGCAAAGGCCGTCGAAGCCGAGTTCCCGCGCGACGCGTTCGCGGTCGATCGGGAAGCTCGTTCCGGCGAGCGCGGCGCTGCCGAGCGGCAGGTGATTGACCCGCTTGCGGCAGTCGGCGAAGCGCTCCGCGTCGCGCCGGAGCATCGCCTCGTACGCGAGCAGGTGGTGGCCAAAGGTGACGGGTTGCGCGACCTGCAGATGGGTCAACCCCGGCATGATCGTGTCGGCGTGCTTCTCGGCGAGGTCGAGCAGCGCGCGGCGCATCGTCACGAGCTGGACGGCCAGCGAGTCGATCGCGCCGCGCAGCCACAACCTGATGTCGGTGGCGATCTGGTCGTTGCGCGAACGCGCGGTGTGCAGCCGCTTTCCGGCGTCGCCGACGAGTGCCGTCAGCCGCTTCTCGATGTTGCGGTGAACGTCCTCGAGGTCGCGCGACCATGCGAATTCGCCGCGCGCGATCTCGCCGCGAATCGTTTCCATCCCGGACTCGATCGCCGTGAGATCGTCGCCAGACAGCACGCCGACCGCTGTCAGCATCCGCGCATGGGCGAGCGAGCCCGCGATGTCGACGGCGGCCAGTCGGCGGTCGAAATCGACGGACGCCGTGTAGCGCTTGACGAGTTCCGAGACCGGCTCGCTGAAACGGCCGGACCAACCGCCAGTGGCGGCGGCATCCTGCGGTGGCGTGGGGTCGGCCATGGCGGGCGGAGTAGGAATGAGACGTGACAAAAAGAAAAGCGCCGCCGGGACGTCGCGCCGCTTGCCTCGGCCGCGGCGGTTGCCGACAATGGCCCCATCCGCCGAACGCGGCCCGACACCACGCGGGGCGCGGAGCGTCGGCACGAAGCTTGCATGCCGCCTCCGATATGCGGTCGATTATAAGACAAAACCCTGTCCTCCTCGCGCTGCCCGACTTCCGCAACCTGGGCACGGTCCTGCGCATCCTGCTCGCCGTGAATCTGTTGGCCGCCGTGGCGGCGCTGGTGAGGGAGTCGCGCTGGGACCTCGTCTCAGGCGAGTGGCTCGAGCTCGTGGCCGCGGTCGAGCTGCATCTGCTGCTCGTCCTCGCGGCGGTTTACGCGCTGTCGCCGTGGCTCGGACGCCAGCCCTACGGTATTGGAGCGGCGATCGTCGCCGCGTTGACCGTGGGCGCCGGCATCGCCGTGCACGCACTGCTGGATCGTTTCGTTCCGCGTCCGGATGGGGCGCTGTTGCGGCAGCTCGTGTTCGCGCTGCTCGTCTGCGGCACGCTGCTGATCTATTTCCGGCTGCGCGCAAAGGCCCTTTCGCCGGCGATCACCGAGGCGCGGCTGCAGGCGTTGCAGGCGCGGATCCGGCCTCATTTTCTGTTCAACAGCATCAACGCGGTGCTGTCGCTGATTCGCAGCGAACCGAAACGCGCCGAAGAGGCGCTCGAGGACCTGGCGGATCTCTTCCGTGTCCTGATGCGCGACAACCGCGACTTGGCGCCGCTTTCCCAAGAGGTCGAACTCTGCCGGCAATACCTTGCGTTGGAAAAGCTGCGCCTGGGCGACCGGCTGCAGGTGGAATGGCATCTGAACAGCATGCCCGGCGACGCGATGGTGCCGCCGCTGGTGCTGCAGCCGCTGCTCGAGAACGCCGTCTACCACGGCATCGAGCCGCTATCGGCGCCGGGTGTGGTCTCCATCAACATCTTCTACAAGGGCGGCGACGTCCACGCGATCCTGCGCAATCCGTACCGGGTGGACGGCGGCAAGCATCACGCCGGCAACAAGATGGCGCTTGCCAATGTCCGCGAACGGCTCGCACTGCATTTCGATGCCGAGGGCACGCTCGAATCGAAGGTGAAGGCCGACTCCTACGAGGTGCACATCACGATGCCGTACCGGTCGGCGCGGCCGGCGGTCGCCGGCGCCGCGATGAACGACGGGCCGACGAAGGCCGCGCGCGGCGAGGGCAACGGCAAGG
>JAAFGU010000420.1 GCA_010365205.1 Aromatoleum sp.
GTTGCGTTCGCGTCGGGCAAGCCGCACTCGATGATCCTGTGGGGACCACCGGGCGTAGGCAAGACGACGCTGGCCCGGCTGATGGCCGACGCGTTCAATGCCGAATTCATCGCGCTGTCGGCGGTGCTGTCCGGAGTCAAGGACATCCGCGACGCCGTCGCGCGCGCCGAGGCCACGCTGGCGCAGAGCGGCCGCCATACCATTTTGTTCGTCGACGAAGTCCACCGCTTCAACAAGGGCCAGCAGGACGCGTTTCTGCCGTTCGTCGAGCAGGGGCTCGTCACCTTCGTCGGCGCCACGACCGAGAATCCGTCGTTCGAAGTGAACGGCGCGCTGCTGTCGCGCGCGGCGGTCTACGTGCTCGAACCCTTGTCGGAGGAGGAACTCGGCGAATTGCTTCGGCGCACACTCGCCGTCGCCGCGCCCGAATTGACGGTGACGCCGGACGCGCACGCGATGCTGGTCGCCTATGCCGACGGCGACGGCCGGCGCCTCGTCAATCTGGTCGAGTATCTGGCCACCGCTACGGGCGGCGCTCGCGCCGAACCCGTCGACGCCGCATTCGTCGAGGCGACGATCGCGCGCAGCCTGCGCCGCTTCGACAAGGGCGGCGAGGCGTTCTACGACCAGATCTCCGCATTGCACAAGTCGGTGCGCGGCTCCAACCCGGACGCGGCGCTCTACTGGATGTGCCGGATGCTCGACGGCGGCGCCGAGCCCCTCTACGTCGGCCGGCGGCTGATCCGGATGGCGACCGAGGACATCGGGCTCGCCGATCCGCGCGCGCTTGCGCTGACGACGCAGGCGGTCGCCGTCTACGAGCGTCTGGGCACGCCGGAGGGTGAACTCGCGCTCGCCGAGGCGGTGATCTATCTCGCCTGCGCACCGAAGTCGAATGCGGTGTACGTCGCCTACAACGCGGCGCGGGCCTTCATCGCCGGCGACGGTTCGCGCCCGGTGCCGCTGCGCCTGCGCAATGCGCCGACCAAGCTGATGAAGGGGCTGGGCTACGGCAAGGGCTACCGCTATGCGCACCACGAGGAGGGCGCGTATGCGGCGGGCGAATCCTATTTTCCCGACCAGATGCCGGCCGTGTCATGGTACGAACCCACCGATCGCGGGCTGGAGGCGAAGATCCGCGAGAAACTCGAGCGGCTGAAAGCGGAAGATCGGAAGACGCGCGACCCTGATTCCTGAAAGCAAGGCGGGCAAAGCGGCCTCGCTTTGGTAAAATCGGCCGATGCTCGACATCAATCTTCTTCGCAATGACCTCGCGTCCGTCAGCGCCGGCCTCTCCCTGCGCGGCTACGCGCTCGACACCGCCCGTTTCGAGACGCTGGAGCGCGGGCGCAAGGATATCCAGACGCGGACGCAGGACCTGCAGGCGAGGCGCAACGCGCTGTCGAAGCAGATCGGCGCCGCCAAGGGCAAGGGCGAAGACGCCTCCGCGCTGCTGGCGGAGGTCGCGGGCATCGGCGGCGAGACCAAGGCGCTGGAAGCCGAACTCGACCGCGTCCAGCGCGAATTGCGCGATTTTCTCCTTGATACGCCCAACCTTGCGCATTCCTCGACGCCGATCGGGCGATCGTCCGACGACAACGTCGAAGTGCGACGCTGGGGGGCGCCGAAGACGTACGACTTCCCGGTGAGGGACCACACGGATATCGGCGAAGGCCTGGGCCTGCTCGATTTCGCGACCGCCGCCAAACTCTCGGGCTCACGTTTCTCGCTGCTGCGCGGCGATCTCGCGCGGCTGCACCGCGCGCTGGCGCAGTTCATGCTCGACACGCATACGCGCGAGCACGGCTACACCGAGTGCTACACGCCGTACATCGTCAACGCGGAGACGCTGGTCGGAACGACGCAGCTGCCGAAGTTCGAGGCCGACATGTTCGCGGTGAAAAAGGGCGGTGTGGAAGGCGTCGAAACCGCCGAGAAGCTTTACCTGATCTCGACATCGGAAATCACGCTGACCAACACCGTGCGCGGCGAGATACTCCCGGCCGAAATGCTGCCGGTGAAGCTCACGGCGCACACGCCGTGCTTCCGCTCCGAGGCCGGCAGCTACGGCAAGGACACGCGCGGGATGATCCGCCAGCACCAGTTCGACAAGGTCGAGATGGTGCAGATCGTCCATCCGGAGCGTTCGTACGCGGCGCTCGAGGAGCTGACCGGCCACGCCGAGACGATCCTGCAGCGGCTGGCACTGCCGTATCGCGTGGTGGCGCTGTGCACCGGGGACATCGGATTCGCGGCCGCGAAAACCTACGACCTGGAAGTCTGGCTGCCGGCGCAGCACGCGTATCGCGAGATTTCGTCCTGCTCCAACTGCGAGGCGTTCCAGGCGCGGCGAATGCAGGCGCGATACCGGGGAGCGGCGGGCAAGCCCGACTTTGTCCACACGCTCAACGGCTCGGGCCTGGCGGTGGGACGCACGCTGGTGGCGGTGATGGAGAACTATCAGCGCGCCGACGGCGGTATCGACGTGCCCGCCGTGCTGCAGCCTTACATGGGCGGGACGACCGTCATCGCAGCGCGCGGCGCGAAGACGGCGTAGCGCGGCGCGTTGGCCCCTCGGGGCCTCGGGGCT
>JAAFGU010000421.1 GCA_010365205.1 Aromatoleum sp.
TCACCGCCAGGCGCATTCCGGCGGACGAGGCGCGCCGGATCAGCCTCGTCAACGAGGTCGTGCCGCGCGGCACCGCGCTGGACCGGGCCAGGACGATCGCGCGCGACATGCTCGCCTGCGCGCCGCTCGGGCTCGAGGCATCGAAGCAGGTCTTGCTGCAAAGCGTCGCCGAGCCCGATCTCGAAGCCGCGATGCGCAGGACGTATCCGGCCGCCGAACGCATGCTTGCGAGCGAGGACGCGAGGGAGGGGCCGCGAGCGTTCGCGGAAAAACGCCCGCCGCGATGGCTCGGTCGCTGAGACGGGAGGCGCGATGAATCCGGTTCGATGGGGTGTACTCGGCGCTGCGGCGATCGCGACATCGCGGTTCATCCCGGCGATGAAGGGGGCGACGGCCGCGAGCCTCGTCGGCATCGCGTCGCGCAGCGCGGAAAAGGCGAAGGCCGTGGCGCAGGCATTCCGCATCCCGCGCCACTTCGATTCCTACGAAGCGCTGATCGACGACCCCGGGATCGACGCGCTGTACGTGCCGCTGCCCAACCACCTGCACGTCGAGTGGTCGGTGAAGGCGCTGGAAGCCGGCAAGCACGTGCTCTGCGAGAAACCGCTTTGCCTGTCCGCCAACGACGCGCTCGCCCTGATCGCGGCGCGCAATCGCAGCGGCCGGCACATCGAGGAGGCGTTTTCCTACCGCAATCATCCGCAGTGGGCAAAGATCGCCGAAGTGCTTGCGGGGGGAGCGATCGGCGCGGCGCGCGCGGTGCAATGCACGCTGGCGAAGCAGTTCCTGGATCCGAACGACATTCGCAACAACCCGGACCACGGCGGCGGCGCGCTCTATGACCTGGGCTCCTACACGATCAGTGCCTGCAGCGCTGCCTTCGGGCGCGCGCCGAAGCGGGTGATCGCCGCGATCGACCGCGACCCGGCGTGGAAGATCGACCGGCTGTCCACGGCGTTGCTGGACTACGGGGACGGCCACGCCAGTTTTACCGTCGGTACACAGAGCGGGCCTTCCGCCTGGGCGACGCATCAGCAATTCTCGGTCCTCGGGAGCAATGGCTGGCTGCGTTGCGATTTCCCCTATGCGCAAGGACGCCCCACCGCGTGCCACGTCTACGTCGGCGACCACACGAGCCACGGCACGTTCGAGACCACGACGTACAGCTTCGAGCCCGTCAATCAGTACACGCTGCAGGTCGAGCGCTTCTCCCGTTATCTGCGCGGCGAGGCGGTCACCAGCTGGCCGATCGAGGATTCGTTGCTGACGCTTACGATCATCGAAGCGCTGTTCGAATCGGCGAGGAGCGGGCAGTGGCAAGACATTCCGGTCTGAGCCCGCAGCGCGAGTCGATTCCGCCGTGCGCCCTCGGAACGCGCGCTTACTTCCGGGGTTGCGCTCTTGCCCGCGGCGGTTCGTTCCGGCCGAGCAACTGCGCGCATACACCGCGCAGCCAGCGTACGCCGGGGTCGTGGTGATAGCGCGCATGCCAGTACTGCTTGACCGTGAACGTGGGAACCTTCACCGGACACGCAAAGACCTTCATCGGTCCCATTCGCGCGAGCGCTTCGCCGATCGTGCGTGGAACGGTGGCGATCAGATCCGTCGACGAGACGATGGCCCCCAGCCCCAGAAAGCCCGGCAATTCGAGTTGCACGCGGCGCTCGATGCCCTGGCTCCTGAGCGAGTTTTGCAGCATCGGATAGCTGGTCGAGGAAAGGATCCCGATGTGTGCCTCTTCCTTGTACGCCCGTGCCGTGAAAACGGCGCCGATACGCGGGTGTTGCGCGCTGACCAGGCATATGAAATCCTGCGTGTAGAGCCGCTGCTCGTGGAATCCAGCCTCCAGCCCGGGAATGTACCCGAGGGCGATGTCGGCCTCGCCCGTTTCCAGCATGTGCGCCGTGCCGGCGGATATGTTGGCTACGTCCAGCCTGACTTCCGGGCCGACGCCACGGACGTGGGCAAGAATCCGCGGAAGCAGCGTGATGTGGCTCGCGTCCGTCATGCAGATGCGGAAATTGCGGTGTGCGGCAGCGGGGTCGAACACGGGCTCGTCGCCGGAGAGACGCCGCAGCAGCGAGAGCGCCTCGCGCGCCGGGCCGATCAGCGCATCGGCGCGCGGCGTGGGCTGCATGCCGGCGGACGTTCGCACGAACAGCGGGTCGTGCCACGCACGGCGAAGCTTGGAGAGCCAGATGCTGGCGGTCGGCTGGCTCAAGTCAAGCCGCTCGGCCGCGCGGGTCATGCTGTGGGTGCGGTAGATCTCGTCGAAAAGCACGAGCATCCTGGCGTCGCGCGGCACCGATCCGAGTCCGGGTTCCATATTTAAAAATGCAATACTCAGTATTTACATCATTGCATGGACAATAATATCCGGCAACCCTATCGTTGGCTCAAGCTCGCGCGTCGCTGCTCAGGGGAGAGGAGCCGACCGCGATCGGGCCCATAATAAGAACTGGTCCTGGTGGAGGAGTCTCGTGGTTCAGGTTTGGCGCGCTCGCATTGCGTCGCCGGCGCCTGCCGGCGGCGACCAGCGGCGCGTGTCTCCCGCGCAGGGACGGGCCGTGCCGGCAGCTGGC
>JAAFGU010000422.1 GCA_010365205.1 Aromatoleum sp.
CCTCCATCACATGGAACGGCGCGATGTCGTGAACGCGGGCGGCAATGGCGAGGCGGTTATCCATCGAAAGGCGTAGGCCGGGAAGCGCGGAAAAGCGTTATGTTAGCGCTTGCGGCAGTCGCACGTGCTTTTGCCCTGCCTGCCCCTTTTGCCTTGGCTGCCCCCTTTGCGGACTCGATCCATGATGCCGAAACGGTTCCTTGTTCCCGCCGACGCGGTCGTCGTCGTCGTCGTCGTCGTCGTCGTCGTCGCGGTCGCATTCGCGGTCGGTGCGGCGTCGGCGGCCGTGTACAAATGCGAAGGCGATGGCGGCATTCCCGTCTATCAGGAAATGCCCTGTCCGCCGGGAAAAGCGCTGCGCGACTTTCAGACCGACCCGCCCGACATCACCGTGCTCCCGGCCACGCCGGGGGCGGGCCCCGCGGGACTGCCTGCTGCCGATCGCGCGGCAAAGAACGGAAAAGCCGCGAAGGACCCAAAGCCCGCGCGCGCGAACGCAGACGCCGCCGAGCGCAAACACCTGCGCAGCGGAATGACCGCCGGGGAAGTCCGTGCTCGCATCGGTGCTCCTGACTCGACTGCCGGGACCAAGCGCGGAAAGCCCGGGCGCTGGACTTACCAGCCCGCGCCGGGCGATCCGGAGACCATCACCACCGTGACGATCTCCGGGGGCATCGTCACCGACGTCGAGCGCAGGGTCGTCAAGAAATGAGCCGATGCGCGCCCTGATCCAGCGCGTTCGCGAAGCGTCGGTCACCGTCGACGATCGCGTGGTCGCGGCGATCGGTCCGGGCTTGCTGGTGCTGGCCGGGATGGCCGCCGATGACGGCGACGACGAACGCGACTGGCTGGCGCGCAAGATCGTTGCCTTGCGCATCTTCGATGACGCCGGCGGCGTGATGAATCGCTCGGTGCGCGATACCGGCGGTGCAATCCTCGCCGTCAGCCAGTTCACTCTTTTCGCGTCGACCCGAAAGGGCGCCCGGCCGTCGTGGTCGGGAGCGGCGCCGCCCGAGCTTGCGCAGCCAAAGTTCGACGCCTTCGTCGCGGCGCTCGCGCGCGAATCCGGCATGCCCGTAGCCGCAGGCGTGTTCGGCGCCGACATGGCGATGGCGCTGATCAACGACGGGCCGGTGACGATCTGGCTCGACACGCGGTCGCGCGAGTAACGCCGCCGGCGCGTTGCGCCCTGACAATGTGACCGGCGCGGCGACGTGAGCCGCCGAGGCGCTGCCCGAATGCGATCCGCCGGCGAAATCCACGCCGTGCGGGCGTCGATGTGCGCCGGGCTCCGCGACGCTTACGCCTCGAGCAGGCTGCGCAGCATCCAGGCGTTCTTTTCGTGGATCTGCATCCGCTGCGTCAGAAGGTCGGCCGACGGTTCGTCGTTCGCCTGATCGACCAGCGGAAACACGCGGCGCGCCGTGCGCACGATCGCCTCGTTACCCTCGACCAGCAGCCGGATCATCTGCTCGGCCTTCGGCACGCCGAGGGTCTCCTCGATCGACGCGAGTTTCGAGAATTCGGCATAGGTGGCCGGAGCAGGAAAGCCGAGCGCGCGAATCCGTTCGGCGATCAGGTCCAGCGCCAGCCAGAGTTCGTTGTACTGCGTCATGAACATCAGATGCAGCGTATTGAACATCGGACCGGTGACGTTCCAGTGAAAATTGTGCGTCTTCAGATAGACCGTGTACGTATCGGCGAGCAGCCGCGACAGGCCTTGCGCGATCCGCGCGCGATCCTTCTCCGAGATGCCGGTGTCCATCGGCGGGGCGCCGGCGGTCTGGCGTTGCAGCTTCTTCGCTTTCATCCATATTCTCCTTCGATTACGGGTGCGGGGACGGGAAGACGCGGCGCACCCGGCTCCGCGTTGCCCCCACTCCGTTCGATTGACGATACGATGCGCGCGGTCGCGAGTCCAATCGATTGGTTCGATCCGCGCGATAGCTTCCGTCGATCGCGCGGCCGCCGCAGGCCGTCACTGCCGGTCGATGCTGTAGCGCCCCGGGCCGAATGCGTACAGCAGCAGCATGGCGCCGAACACCGACAGGTTCTTCATGAACATGATCTGGTCCACCATTTGCTGGTCGGCCGGCATCGCCCAATAGTTGTGGAAAATCGGCGTGATAACGACGAGGAAGATCGCCAGCGCGAGAGCGGCCCAGCGGGTCATCCAGCCGAAGACGATCGCGAGCCCGCCGCCCAATTCGATGACGATGGCCGCCACGGTGAGCATGTCGGCCATCGGCAGCCCTTTGCTCGCGATGAATCCCGAGGTGTCGGCGAATCCGGTGATCTTGCCGACACCGGAAATGACGAACATTGCCGCGAGCGCGACTCGTCCGATCAGTGCGACCATGTCTTTTCCCGAATTCATGTGTGCCTCCTATGCGTCAGGCAACGTCGAACAGCAGAACCTCGGCATCGTGACCGTCGGCGAGCACGACGGATTCTCCTACGATCTTGGCCGCATCGCCTGCGGCGAGCGGTGCGCCGTTGACGCCGACGCTGCCGCGCGCGACGTGGACATACGCGCGGCGGCCCGCGGCCAGCGCG
>JAAFGU010000423.1 GCA_010365205.1 Aromatoleum sp.
CGTGCAGCCGGTGCCGCGAGAAACGCCGACGGACGGGCGCGCCGCCGACCTGCCCGCGCCCGAAACCAGAACCGCGATCCCCCATCCGGGGGCGGTGGCCGAGATCGGTGAGATCCTGCAGGGCCTGTCACGGACGACCGCGCGCATCTGGATCGTCGACCGCAATCTGAACGTGCTCGCGCGCGCCGGCTCGCTGAAGCGCGCGCCGCCGCAGAGCGCGGATTCGGACGGCGGCGGCGGCGGCGACGTCGGATCGTGGATCGAACGCAGCGTGCTGCACCCGCTCTATGCGCGCGTGCTGAGTCAGCCGACCGAGGATTTCAGCGAAGACAGCCCCGGCGGCACGCTCGGCGAGGCACGCGGCCTGCAGAGTGCGCTGGCCGGAATCCTGACCACCGATCGCCGCCCTACGCCGGACGGCCGAGCGGTGATCGTATCGGCCGCGAATCCGATCTGGGTCGGCGACGAGGTGAAGGGCGCGGTCGTCGTCGAGGAGACGGCCAACGCGGTGCTGGCCGAGCGCAACCGCGCGTTCGAGCGGTTGTTCACGATCGTGGTCGGTACGTTGCTCGTGGGTTCGGTGGCGCTGACGCTTTTCGCGTCGCGGCTGTCGGCGCGGATTCGCCGGCTGCGTGACGACGCCGAGCGGGCGATCGACGCGCATGGGCGCGTCAAGGAGCCGCTCGCCGGATCGGGGGCGGGCGACGAGATCGGCGACCTGTCGCGCAGCTTTTCGAGCGTGCTCGCGCGGCTGTCCCAGTTCGCGAGCTACCAGGAGAACATGGCGAGCCGTCTCTCGCACGAGCTGCGCACGCCGGTCGCCGTCGTCCGCTCGTCGCTCGACAACCTGAAGCTGCACGCGCTGCCCGACGATGCGCGGGTGTACATCGAGCGCGCGCAGGGCGGCCTCAACCGGTTGACGGCGATCCTCACGCGGATGACCGAAGCCACGCGGCTGGAGCACAGCCTTGCCGACGCCGAGCGCGAGCGCGTGGATTTCGCGAAGATCGTAGCCGGATGCGTCGACGGCTACCGCAACGCGTATCCGGCGCACACGTTCGTGGTCGACGCGCCGCCGGGCGAGCTGCCCGTCGATGCGGCGCCGGACCTGATCGCGCAAATGCTCGACAAGCTCGTCGCCAACGCGGCCGAGTTCGCGCCGAGCGGAACGCCGATCGTGATCCGGCTCGCGCGGATCGGCGATCGCGTGCGCGTGTGCGTCGAGAACGAAGGTCCGCCGCTGCCGGAAGGCATGCGGGGACGGCTGTTCGACTCGATGGTGTCGGTCCGGCGCGAGTCCGGCGGCGACGTCCCGCATCTCGGGCTCGGCCTCTACATCGTTCGGCTCATCGCCGAATTTCATGGCGGGCAGGCGAGCGCCGACGATCTCGACGACGGGCGCGGCGTCGTCGTCGCGGTGACGCTGCCGCGCGTGGTGGACAGCACCGGAGCCGCGTCCTGAAGATCGGTGCGGGACACCCTCCTCGTGGTCCGTCCTTTGGCGCGATCAGGATTGCGGCGCGCGGAGCTTACAAACCCCTGAGCTCGAGCCGGTCGATCAGGTCCGCCGGGCGCACGCGCCGCCATTCGCGCGCGAACTCCTCCCGGAAAACCGGATCGGGGGGAACATCGCCGACGACATCGCGCGAATCGGCGGCGCCCTCGTGCGAATCCTTGCGCGCGACTTCGTCCAGCGTTTGCTGCGTGACCGCCCCGGTCCATCCGGTCGAAGCCAGGAGATCGACGATCGGCGCGACCGGCAGCCGCCGGAAGTCCTCGAAATAGCCGACCCGCACCGCGTATCGCTGCGCGAGCTGCCCGAGGGCGAACAGACTCCCCTTCAATATCGTTGCCCAGTGAACGGCGCCGATGGTGTCGCGGGACTGATGGCGATGCGAGCTGGCCCAGTCCGCGGGATCGCGAAGAATGAACAGGACTTTCGGTGTCTCGAACGCGCCCGCGATCAGCAGCGGCGCGGCGTTGCATTCCAGTCGCAGCTTGAACGCCGAATACGGAAGCAGTTGCGCCGCGCGGCCGACCGCGCTGCGCAGATACGGGTCGTCGGGCTGATGGCGGCCGGCCATCGCCGCCTGCGTGAAAAAATCCGGTTCCGACACGATCCGGACACCTGCGGCCTCGAAAGCGCGGAACAGCAGCGTCGAGCCGCAGCGGCCGATCGAAAAGATCAGCGTCGGCGATGCGTGACCTTCGGGCAATGCCTTGAGCGGCACCTTGACGACCGTCCGCGCGAGTCGCCGCTGCGCCTGATAGAAGAACGTGCTGCCGGCAATATCGGGCGTCGACACGCAGAGCAGCGTCCGGCTCTGAAGGTCGAAGCAATAGGGGCTGACGTCCGGCGCGCGGGCACGGCCAAGGTCGACGGCGCGGCCGGCGCCGAGCGTGAAATCGGCAGGTTCCGACAGCGATGTCGGGTTCGCGGTGCGCGTCAGGATGTCGTGTTCGGTGAGACTCATCGCGGATGGACGGTGGAGGCCCGCCCCGGTCGCGCCGCCATGCGCGACCGGCCGGCGTTCCCACGGGCGCCGAGTAT
>JAAFGU010000024.1 GCA_010365205.1 Aromatoleum sp.
AATCGCCGCGGTTTGCGCCGTGCTTGCCGTCGGGGCTGCCGCCAGCGCCATTTTCGGTTTCGTCAGCATGAAGCGCGCGCAGGAGGCCGAGTCGAAGGCAGACGAGACGCGCCAGATGGCCGAGCGCGCGCGCGGCGAGGCGGAAAAGCTCATCGTCTACCTGCTCGACGATTTCTATCTCGAACTCGAGCCGGTCGGCCGGCTCGACATCGTCGCCGAACTCGCCAAGCGCGCCCTCGACTATTACCACGAGCTTCCGCCTCAACTTCGCACCGCCGAAACGGACCGCAACCGCGCGCTTGCCCTCGTCCGATATGGTGCCGTGCTGCGTTACCAATCGAAGCTCGACGAAGGCGGGAAGGCGCTGTCGGAAGCGATCGACATCCTCGGCAGGCTGCGCATGGCGGGCGACCAATCGGAGGTCACGACCATCGGGCTGGCTTTGGGATTGGCGGCGCAGGCGCGTATCGCCGACAGTCTCAACAAATCCGTGGAGTCCGTGCAATTGGCCGACCAGGCCGCCGCGGTTCTCGGCCCCCTGATGGCGACTTCATTGCCGTCGATCCCGTTGCTCCGCGCTTACGGCTCGGTGATGAATTACGTGGGTTTCAGCCAGCTGAGAAGCAACGATCCGGAGCTCGCCGTCAAGAGCCTGGAGGCAGCTCGCGAGGCCTACCGGAGCATCGACGGCCTGACCCTCGTGGACCTCTCCGCCGCGGCCGGGTATGCGGAGGCCGCGGCCTGGCAGATGGAGGCGCTGCGGAATCTGGACCGGCTGGCGGACGCCCGGCGCAATGGTGAAGAGGCCGCCCGGATCGCCGGACAGATACTGGAGAAGCGCCCCGCGCACATGGGGGCCCTGCGCGCGCGCGGCCTCATCCTCAGCAACCTCGCGGATATCGAATCGGACGGCATGCGGCTGCGCCACTCTCTGGTCCTCGGGGAGGAAGCCACGCGCGATTGGGAGAACTTCCTCAAGCTCGATCCGGGCAACGCGATCGCCTGGAACAACCTGGCGGCTAATCATCTGCGCAACGCGCTCGGTCTCTACGGCCTGGGCCGCCTCGGCGAAAGCCGCGAAAAGTATCTTGCGGCCAGCGCGGTCGAGCGCCGCACCAAAATGTCGGCGTTCCTCGCCGTCAACCTGATGTTTCCCGCGGGCCGCCTGGCGGCGCTCGAGGCGGACCTGGGCAACCGGCCCCAGGCGGAGGCGGCGCTCGCGGACGTTCACCGCCTCGCCGAGATTCCTCGCGCGACACTCCCTGCGAGCTCCGCTCAAGCAGCGAGCCTTCAAATGCTCGAAACCGGCTTCAGGATCGCGATTCCGGTGGCTGCCGGGGACGATCGAGCGGTGCGCCGGATGGTCCAGGCCGCGATCCCCGATGGCAATGTCGTCAAGCCGACGGGCGGGCGCGCGGTGTTCATCTGGAACTTCAACATGGCAACACTCCATCGCGCGCTGGCCGATGCCGACTACAACCTGAAGGAGTACGCCGAGGCGGAGCAGGACCTGCGGCAGTCGATCGGCTACCAGCGGAAACTCCCCGAGCACACGCTCGAGCGACGACGCCAGGCGGCACAGGATCAGGTGCTTCTCGCCATGATCCTCGCGAGACTCGATCGGCGCCCCGAGGCGCAGCAGCTCATTGCGCCGGCGTTGCAATTCCAGCGGGACCTTCTCACTCGCGGCAACGAAGATCTGACCGTCCGCATCGAACTGGCGCAGGCGCTGTATGCGTCGGCGCTTGCCGGCGGCGCGCAGAGTTCGGCGTCATTGACGGAGGCGGCCGCACTCATCGACGGACTGCCGCTGGCGATGAGGGGCTTGAAGAGCAGCGCAAGGTTGCGCGGCTGGATCGCCGAGGAGCAGAAGAGCCCGCGCGGGTGAGAGAGTGGAGTAGGGTCAGACTCGACTTTCCAGCCAAACTCGTCGAATCGCCCAACGCTTCCAGGAAAGTCGAGTCTGACCCTACTTTCCCTCACGGCGCCGCTGCGGCGACTGCGCCGGGGACGTCGATCACCCGCGGGGAGTGTCCTGTCGCCGCGACGAAGCGCACGAGGTCGGCGTGGGCGAGAACGACGGTCGCCGTGTTGACGAGCGGATGCACCTGGATCGCGTCCGCCTCCCACAGCGCGCGGTCGATGACGAACTCGACCGCATGCTCGGGGTCGTTGACCAGCGCGACCAGGCTGACCGAGCCCGGCGCGATGCCGAGGAACCGCTGCAGCCGCTCGGCTGACGCGAATCCGAGCCGGCCGGCGTCGAGCGCAGCGCCCAGCATCGCAAGATCGACCGCGCGCTCCGACGGCACCGTCACCAGCAGATGCCGCTTTCCTTTCCGGTCGCGGAGGAACAGGTTCTTGGTCTTCGCGCCCGGCAGCCGGGGGACGAGCCGGTCGGACTCCTCGCAGGTCATCACCGCCGGATGCTCATGGCGCGGCGCGTCGATCGCGTGTTCGCGCAGGAAGCCGTCGAGGTCGGCGACGGACATCGGGGTGCTCGCTGTCGGCATGGCGCAATGCGTAGGCAATCTACTCCTCCGGAAACTTCGACTTCTTCATCGTCCTCTCCTCGTCTTCCAAGGACCGATGAAGCCGGCGTACCCCTACTTATGACCTCCCGTTCAAAACCCGGGACAACGTCGCATCGAGTGCCGCGCGAGCGGACCAGACGCGTCTGGCGCTACTTGGCCGCCCTGGGCTGCGACACGTCCGGTACGGTGAACAGGAACTCGAGGATCGCCCAGTAGGGAATCGGCTTGCCGTCGAAGTCGGCCGGCTGGAAGTGCGCGCCTTGCAGCGCCGCGAGCGCGGCGGGGCCAAAATCGGGGTCGTCGGGCGTCACCCTCGCGGCAGTAATCGCGCCGTCGGCATCGATGGTCAACAGCACGGTGACGCGTCGCTCGACCCGCGCTCGGAGCGCGTTGAGCGGATACGCAGCGATCAGCGTGCCCTGCAACCGGGGTGGCCGCTGCGCCGGAGTCGGATAGCGCAGCGCAAGTTCGGCTGCGGCAAGGAGGCCGAGATTTTCGGCATCCTTCAGCGGCCCGATCGCGATGCTGCCGAGCGGATCGGCGGCCTCCGCACTGGCGGTGGCTGCGGAGGCAAGGGGCGAGCCCAGCGGTTGGCCGGCACGTGGCCGGGCCTCCCGCATTGCCGGAGCCTCGACCGGGATTTCCTCGGGTACGAGTTCAAACGGCACGACTGCACGCTCGACCTCGACGGGGGCCGGCGCTGCGGCGACACGGCCTGCTTCGAGCAGCACCTGAAGCGGACCCGGGGTCCCCGCCGCGCTTCGCGCGACCGTCTCCGGAATCTTTGCGGAACGCGGCGAAGTGCCGACGACGAGCGCGTGCAGGACCAGCGAGGCCGCCAGCGACCACAGCAGCGGCCGGTCCGGGGCGCGTGGAAAGTCGAGGTCGCTCATCGTGCGGCAGTCTACATGGCGCCCGAAGCGGCGCTACGGATCGCGGAGCAGTGGCAGACCCGATCGCGGACCGATCGCATACAAACACGCGGCCGCCCCGTATTCGTGGGGCGGCCGCGGGTCATGCGCCCGGTTGGTCGGCGGTTATTGACCCAGCAGCCGCCAGGACATCCGGTGTGCGCCGAGGAACGGCGGCAACGTCGGCTTGATGAATATCGTCTTGCCGGTGCCCAGCGTGATCGCGATCTGGATGTTCGGCAACGACGAGCCGGGCGCGGGCTCGAGCTGAACCACCTGCAATCCGACTCCGCCCTCGGCCTCGTAGATGCCATCGACCGGGTTCCCGCTGGTATCGGTCAGCAGCGAGTCGCCCCGCGCGAATCCGCGCGCGTAGACGGTCGCAGGCTGCCCGAGCAGACAGGGGTCCGTCTGCGGGGAGGTGCCGATGTAGGCGACCACGGAGATCTCGGCTTGCAGCGGCACGACGATGCGCTGATCCGACGGCAGATCGTCATACCAGCCGATGTCCGGCTTCGTCTTAAGTCCGTTGACGCGATCGGCCAGCAGCGTCATGTCGGTGCGCGGAGCGAGCGGCTTCACGATCGGCAACGGGTTGTTGACGTCGCCGTCGCGGATCGCGTAGAGCGTCTGCTGCTGGCTGACGGCGAGGTCGGTGTCGTCGAGCAATCGGCCCGTCCCGATGAACACCCAGCGGTCGACGCCGTTCGCAACGTCGACTTCGATCTGCGGTGCGATGGTCACCGGTTGCGGCGCGCCACCCGGATCGGTGAATGTCGCGAGCTTCTCGAGCACCCACTTGCCTGGATTGGGGTCACGGAGGTCGAAGCGCCAGAAGTTGCCGTAAAGGTCGCCGCCATAGACCTGTTCGACCAGCTGATTCTTGACGTCCTTTGTGTACCCGGCAATCTGCGCGAGTCCCGCCGGCGCACTGGCGTTACCGAAGCCGGTCGACATTTCCTTCAGTTTCGCGCCCGTCTTGATGTCGACGAAGAAGATCCTGCCGACGCCATCGACGTTGTCGTAGCCGGACGGAATGATCGCGACCCACTGGCCGGCCGAGAAGCCGCCGGATGTCGCGTGCGTCTTCACGATGGTGGGCTGGCCGTAGGTGTAGCCCAGGTTCGCGTCGGTGAACTCCCACAGCACGCTGGCGACCGCCTTGGCTTCGGTCGTGATACTGGCCGGATCGGTGATGTCGAGCGCGTAGTAGGAGTTCCCGCCCTTGCCCAGTCCGCCAACGAGCACGGTGCGCCAGTCCTGGCCGCCGAAGTCCACGTCCCATGGCTTCGGCGTCGAGTCGACCAGGAAGTGATGGGTGAACGGCGGCAGTGCACCGTCCTGGTAGGTCAATGCACCGAGGCCGGTGGCATTGCCGCGGTAGAGCGCGCTCGGAACGTAGGCGAAGGCTTCGTTGCCGGTGGCGTCGGCGAATGCATGCAACATGCCGTCGTTGGCGCCGGCATAGACCATCGGCGAACGACCCTGGTATTTGATCGTGAACGCGGCATAGCCGGGGTCGCTGGTTTCCGAGTAACCCTTGTTGGGCGGCCCAACGTAGACCGGTTTGGCGTCGACGATGTCGCCGAGGAACTGTTCACCGACCAAGGCGTGGAATCGGCTGCGGAGCTGGCCGACCTTCTTGCCCTCGAACCTGGTGTTGCCGCGAATCCATTCGAGCACCCGCTTGCTGCGCGTGACCTTGCCCGGCGCGAGGGAATCCTGCTGCGCTGCCGACAGGTCGGCCCAGAGGAACGGGATGGCATTGCCCTTCGCATCCATCGTCGCGATATTGCGCTCGGTGAACCACGGGGTGTCCTTCACCCCGGCGATGACAGTGAGCTGCGCCTGCAACTGGTTGGCGGCTTCCCAGATCGTGCTGACTTCGGCGCCCGTCACCGGATCGATCTGGATCTTGGTGAGCGTGCCGTACCAGCCCGGCTGGAACAGGGCGCGGTAAATGTAGCTGTTCACCCCGGTGATGTTGGCGGACTGGAATCCCGCTCCGGCGCGCGCGCCCGATTGGTTGGCGATGTCCGCCAGGATGCTGCCCATGCCGAGTTTGAGCTCGTCGGCGGACTGCGCGTTGATGAACGCGCCGCGCCCGTTGGTGGCGGCGTGCCACAGATCGTCGACGCCCGTTGCATCGGGCTTGAGGACCGTCGGAACCGGCTTCGGCCATTGCGGATACGGCGGAGTGTCGAACGAATTGGGCGGCAAGGTCCCTGCGGTGCCCAGCGCCAGTGCCGCGAAGTTCAGGTGCTGCCACGTCGCCGGGTCGTTCTGCGTTCCCGGAACGTTGTTGACGGCCATCGGGCCGGCTTTACGGAGGTCCGTCACCCAGTAATTCATCGCGTAGTCGGACAGCGCGTTGCTTGCCTTGTTGCCCGCGTCTTCGCGCAACGGCGCTGGCCACCCCGCTCCGGGGACGAGGCCGGCAATAGGCTTCGTCGCAAAGTCCGGGTAATTCGGGACCACGTCGTCCTGATCGTCGACCGTAACCTTCGGCAGGCTGTTCTGGTTGGTGAACCCGTCGGTGAACAACATATGCCAGTTCTTCTGGCAGGACAGGATGATCGGGTCCGTCGATCCCGGAAGCTCCGCGCTGGTGCCGTTGACGAAGTATTCGCCGATGCGGGCCATCGCATCGAGGGTCGGCGTTTCGTGGGCCAGAGGGATGTCGATGGCGAACAACTGCTTCGCCCAGCTCGTCTTCTGCCCGGCGTTGAAGTCGGCGATGTTCACGAACGACGTATTCGGCGTGTTGAACAGCGTATGGAAGCCGACGCGGTAACTCGTGTCGACGTTGAAGGTGCCCAGCGTCTTGCCGAGGAATGCGAGTGAGGTCACCGACTTGACCGCCAGAATCCGGGTGCGGTAGTAGGCGAACCAGTTCGCATAGTTCGTCATCTCGCTGACGTCGGGGGCGTTGCCACCGAAGTCGCGCGTGACGTTGCCCAGGCCGCTGCCGAATTCGGCCACGGCCGTAAAAGTCGCGCCCGGCTTGGTAATGTCGAGATCGACGCGCGCGAATGCGGGTGTCGCCACGTTGTCGGTGCCGATGGCGGCACCCACGGTGGGCGCGCCGCCGAACTGGTAGAAGCGCGGATACGGGTGCGTCACCGCGTCGTAGGACTCCTGGCACGACACGTCGGGTGTGCCGTAGCCCAGCCACGGGTCGGGGGCGATGCCGATCGCCTTGTCGCACCATTCGACCTCGGTCTTCCAGTAGTGGCGGGGGATCTTGGTGTAACGCGTCGTCGCCGAACATCCGGCGCCGGCAACCCGCTCGCCCAGGACCGGCGTCGTGAACCTGCCGCTGGGATAGAACAACTGGCCCGCGGCCGCATCGGAGTAGGTGTGGTTGTTGCGGCGGCAGACGACGCCGTCGCTATTGGCATCGGCGATCAACGTCTTGCCCAGCGTCGTCGTCGCGTCGTCGCAGGTCGCATTGGTCGGCCCTTTGGGTCCCGGTGTGGCCGGGCATTGCGCATCCGACGTGCAAAGCTTGTTGTCGCGCGAGCACCTGCCGTACGCGGGACAGTCGGCGGCGCTGGTACAGGTTTGTGTGGTGTTGACGCTGCAATGGCCCGTGCTGCCAGCGCACTGCGTCAGGGCATTGGCCAGCGTGCAGGCCTGTGTATTGGGCGGATAGTTGGTGCAGAAACCGTTGACCACCGCGCACGTCGCCGTAGTGCCGTTGGTCCCGCATGGGAACCCGACGTTGCCGCTGGTGCAGGCGCCCGTCACGTTGCATTGGCTCGCCAGCGTGCACGCCGCGTTGACGTTGCCGGCCGTGCATTTGTTGACGGCGCCGCAGGTTGCGTTCGCGCCGTTGCCCATGCATGCCGTGCCGGTGTTGGCGCCGGAGGTGCAACTGCCGTTGATATTGCACATCGCGGCCGTTGTGCAGACCGTCGTCGCCGGCAGGCCCGCCGTGCATTTGTTCACGGCGCCGCAGGTGGCATTGGCCCCGTTGGTGGCGCAGGCAACACCGGTGTTCGCGCCGGTGGTGCATGTGCCGCTGACATTGCACTGTGAGGCCAAGGTGCAGACCGTCGTGGCCGGCTTGCCGGCGCTGCATTTATTCACCGGACCGCAGGTGGCGTTGGCACCGTTGGGGGTGCAGGCGACGCCGGTATTCGCCCCGGTCGAGCAAGTACCCGTTACGTTGCAATCCGCGGCCACCGTGCAGACCGTCGTCGCCGGCTTGCCCGCCGTGCATCGGTCCACGGGGCCGCAGGTGGCGTTGGCACCACTGCCGGTACATACGACACCCGTGTTGGTCCCGGTCGTGCAGGTCCCGCTGCCGTTGCACTGCGCGTTCGTCGTGCAGGCGCTGCCGACGAGGCCGGCGGTGCACTTGTTGACCGCGCCGCAGGTCGCATTGGCGCCGCTCCCGGTGCAGGCGACGCCGATGTTGGTCCCGGTCGTGCAGGTCCCGTTGCCGTTACATTGCGCGGCCAGCGTGCACGCATTGCCGACCAGGCCGGCGGTGCACTTGTTGATCGGGCCGCAGGTCGCGTTCACGCCGTTGGCGTTGCACGCTACGCCGACATTGGACCCGGTCGTGCAGGCGCCCGCCTTGTCGCAAACGCTGTTGATGGTGCAGGCGTTTCCCACGAGGCCGGTCGTGCAGCTGCCGTTGTTGGTGCAGTTGGCGGCAATGGCGCAGACGGTGTTCACCTTGGCGCCGGCATTGGAGCAGCGGTTGCTGCAGTCGCCGACGGTGTTGCAGGCGCCGCCGGAAAAACCGTTGGAGTAATTGCAAATCCCGGCCGCGGCGATCGGGCAGCTCGCCGAATTGGCGCCGACCGCGGCACAGGTGGTGCCGATTGTCGTCGCGCAATGATTCGGGAACGCCTTGCAGTCGCTGTTGTTGGCGCACACGCCGTTGGGCGTGCCGCCCGTCGTCTGGTAGTTGCAGGTGCCGGTGCTCGGGCAGTCGCTGTTGGTGGTGCAGGTCGCATTGGTGACCGAGCACTTGCCGCTGCCGGTTACGTTGGGACAGTCGTTCGACGTGGCGCAAACGCTCGTCGTGCCCTGGCAGTATTTGAGGCCCGTGCAATCGGTGTTGGTCGTGCACTGCTTGCTCGTCTGCGTGCTGCAGGTGCCGTAGATGAACGGGCAGTCGGCATCCGCGGCGCAGACGGCATTGGTCTTGCTGCATTTGCCCGCGTAGGTCGGCGGCGGGCAGACGTTCTGCAATGTGCACTGCCTCCCTTCCGGGTCGGGATTAGGGCATGGGAAGCTCGATGGGGGAGACGGGTTACCGTCCGGGTCGATCCACTTCAGCGAGCAGGTGGCGGGATCAGGCGGTATCGGAACGATGTTGGCGCAGGTCTGCGCGCCCTGCGCGCCCTGGCAAGATTGCGAAACGTCGTCGCAGGAGCGCTTGGAGGTGCCGGTGCACGTCTGCGGGTTGATGCCGCCGCAAAGGGCCGACGTCCCGGCGACACAAGCTTCCCGGGTGGCGCTGCAGGTCGTTGCGACTCCGCACGCGCCCGCGCTGAAGCCGGTGCAGGTGCCGGCGACGAATCCGCCGCAGTTGCCGTTGGCGGTATTGCAGGCACCGGCTGCGCCGCTGCAGTTGCCGTTGGCCGTATTGCAGACGCCGGCCGCGCCGTTGCAATTTCCGTTGGCGGTGTTGCAGGCGCCGGCGACGACGCCGGCACAGGTGCCATTGCCGGTGTTGCAGGCGCCGGCAACGACACCGGCGCAGGTTCCGTTGCCGGTGTTGCAGGCGCCGGCGGTCGAGCCGGCGCAGGTGCCATTCCCCGTGTTGCAGGCGCCGACGACGTTGCCGGCGCAGTTGCCGGTCGCTACCGCGCCGCTGCAGGAACCGACCGCACGGTAACCATCGCAGGTCTGGGTGATAGCTGCCAGTATCAACGGGGCATCGCTTATCGTGCCTCGCCGCGCCCCGCGCGCGTCCGCGACGACGCCCATGTCGCAGGTCTGCGGAACCGGATTGGACGTCGTCTGCGGCCACTCGGAACTGGTGATGTCGCACCACAGGACGTTCTCGTTCTGGAAGAAGTACTTCGTGTTCTTGACGGCGTCCCAGTTCGGCCGCACCGTCGCGTTGCCGGGGATCGGCACCACCAGCGTCGGCGCCATGTCGACCTTCGAGGCGATGTAGCTGATCGCGACGGACGTCACCGCAGGCGTCATCAGACCACGTGGTTGCGTTGAATCCGGTGGAATCCTCGGATAGAGGTAATCGCCGGTGGCGGCGGGCGCGCCCGACGCGGCGGCGGCGACCACGCCGTTGGTCCGGCAGTAGGCGGGGTTCGACACGAACGGCTTGCCCCCGTCGTCGTTGCCCTGCGTCCAGTCGGAGTTGCACCACAGTCCGACCGTCACCAGTGCGGTCAGGTCCACGCACGGCGCGGTCTTGCAGTCCAGCGGATCGGCGGCGTTGAAGTAAGGGTCCGCCGGCACCGTCTTCCAGCCGTTGGTGTTGGCGCTGGTCATCTGCGGGAACGATGAGGCATCCGGATACGCCGGCGGGTCGTACTGCAGGCGCGGGTTGTAATAGACGTGGTTCATCGCGGCGTTGTGCGCGGGCGCCGGCCATAGCTGCCAGTACGGGTATTCGCTGCCGCCGGTGGGCGATCCCGATGTGACGGGGATCATCGTGATGCCCGGCGCGGGACCCGTATCGATGCCGCCGGTGCAGGTCGGGGGGATCACCGACATATTGCAGCCGGCGCCGGGCCCGCTCTTGTCGAAGCGCGAATCGTAGAGCGGGAAGGCTATGCCCGGCTCTGACCAGATGTATTCGGGCGACAAGTATTTGCCGCTGCCCTGGGCAGTCGCGTCGAAGATGAACCCGGTGAAGCCGCAGGTCGAATTCTTCACGCCGCCGCCGTCGCGGCAGAATTTGGTCTTGTCGACGACGTAGTCCGGAAGGAAGTCGTACAGCATCGACGTCGAGTCGTCGATGGTCAGGATGATATTCGGCTTCGCCTTGTTCTTGACGTTGATCGGGCCGTCGGCGAGCTTGGTCGGCTCCGAATATCCGGCGGCATAGACGGGCGTCGCGATCGGCGCGAAGCCCATGAAGATCGAGAGAGCACCCGCAAGCCAGCGCTGGTAGAGCGGTCTGGCGCTGTTCTGTTCTTGTGTCATGGGTCTTCTCCCTGGCCTGCGCTTACCGCAATACCGCCTGCACGAACGAAACCGTGTTCTGCGGACCGTCGACGCGGACCGTAACCCGGTAGAACGGAACCCGCGACAGCTGGACGGCGTTTTCCTTGTTGGTCGTCTGGCCCGGCGTCTGTTTCGGCGGCATCAGGTCGCAGTTGTCGACCAGCGGCGGGCCGGCCTGCACGCACATCCGCTCGATGACGTAGCGGATCTCGTTGCCGGCGTCGTCCTTCAGCGTGCGCTTCAGAGTGAAGTTTTTTTGCTTCTGAAGTTCGCTCGGGATGCCGTTCGCGTCATCGGTCTTCTGCCAGAACGAATAGTAGTTCCAGTCGGCCAGATCCTTGTCCTTGTCGGCGATGAGGACCTTGTCGGCCTTGTTCTGGTCCTTGAACAGGGCCTGTGCCGCGTCTTCGACCGCCAGGGCCGCGGGCTGGATCGCGGCCTGACGGAATGCGAGGTTGCCAATGGCGCGGTTGGTCGTGTCGACAGACCGAACGAGGGCGATCGCGGCGAGGCTCATCGCGACCATCACGATCAGCGCGACGAACAGCACGACGCCGCGCTCGCGTCCGGCCGGGCGTCCCGGTGCGAAGTCGGCAAGAACGGGATTCGAGATCACGAAGCGGTATTCCATAGTTCGTTGCGCAACGGAATGATGGTTTCGTAAATGCGGTAGCGCCAGTTTCCGGCCGGCGAAGCCGTTGCGGAAATCGTGCCCGTCAGCCGGCCCGGGCATTTCCCCTTATTCCCGTCGCTGCAATCGAACAGGACCCAGTTTTTGTCGCGGAGATCGCGGTCGAATTGCTCGCTGCGCACGATAATGCCGATGCGCACCGCCTTGATGCGGTTCAGTGCGGCGGGGTTGCCGGGGAGCGACGTCAGCGGCGCCGCCAGCACGTTGGCCGCGCTCCACTTGCCCGTCGCCGGCACCCAGGTATGCAGCAAGCCGTCACCGACGTCGTCGATTCCGTATTGCATTTTCAGGTTCATGACGTTCGATGCGATCGGGTTGGTCGCCGCCCCGGCCGTGAGGAGGTCGAGGCTGCGCAGCACGCCGTTGCTGACGTCGTATTGGGAGCGCTTCAGCGAATTCGGCGGGCCCATGTTGAACAGGACCGAACTTGCTCCGAACGTGGTCGCCGCCCCGGTGTGGGTGAGCACCACCTCCCCGGTTCCGGCGGTCACCGGACCTACGGCGGTCACCGTCGTCATCTCGCAGGCGCCGGGCGTACCGGGTGAAATCGCGACGATCTGGTCGCCTTTGGTGAAACCGGTGGGGCTTTGCACCGTGTACGGATTCCCGGGCAGCGCGGGCTTGGTGAACAGCACCGTCGAGACGATGCGGTGCGACATGCTGTAATTGACGACCATCGTGTCAGGGTTGGCGTCGGCGCCGCCGTCGGTGATTAGCACCGGAATGGGTCGCAGCGAAGGGGTCGGGGTCGCCATCGTCAGTTCAGCCGGGCACTGCGCCAGTTCGCTCGAAGCCGTCATCAGCGCGTTGCCGGCGCTGGCGAGTTCGATCGCCAGAAGGAAAGACGAGATCAGGCCGTTCTGCTGAGCGTCGCCGGCGGCCGTCGTGTTTCGCTTGAACGCCTCGGCGGTATTGAAAACCTGGTAGATGACGAGCACCGCGATCAGCGCAATGACCACGCCCACCATGACTTCGATGAGGGTCATGCCGCGCTGTCCGCGCCGCCGATCGCTGAAAGTCGATCGACTGGGCGTCAATCCGCCGGACCTCGATCCGCTGAACGTCGTTCCGCAGGTCATGTGTTTCGCCCGATGACGGCACTGGTTACGTATTGGTGCGGCGCTTTCTCGCCGGGGAGCTGCCAGAACACGGTGACGGTGACGTAGACGCTGCCTGTCGACAGCCCGTCCTTGTCGTCGACGAAGATGACGGTCGGAAGGTTGACCTTGCCGGTGATGTCCACTCCGGGCAACCCGCCGCCCCCCGTCGGGCTGACCGCTGCCAGGAAATCGGCATATGCGGCGCCGCCGGCTGTCGAGTCGTAACTGGGCTTGAGATTGCCCAGGTCGTCGGCCCACATCTTGCCGATCAGCGAATTGGCGAGGTACACCGCCTCCGCGCGATACTCGGAATCATTGGTGACGCGCATCGACTGCGCCTGCAGGCCGACGATTCCGAGAATGCCGAACGCGAGAATCAGCAGCGCGATAAGTGCTTCGAGCAGGAAAGAGCCTCGCTGGCGCGCGCGGATTCGAGAAAGGATCGTCATTTTGGAGCGGGGCTTCATCGGGAATCAGGGACAGGCCTGCGGCTCCGTTGAAGCCGAAGCCGGGTCGCACAGCTTGACGCCGCTGGCGCTGCCGCCGATCAGGCCCACCGCGATGCGCAACTTGCGCGGTGATGTCATGCCCGTGATCGTGACGTCGATCTGACCGATGGGCGCGGTGGCGTCCGGGTTGGGGTTGAGGATGCGGCCGAGGCCGTCGTAGGTGAGCGTAGTCGAGTCCCCGGCATCTACCTTGGTCCTTGTCGCCCCTTCCTTGAACGAGTACGACTGGATCGTCTGCGCGTTACCGTCGAGGTCCGGCCCCGAAACCTGCCATCCGGTTGCCGGGTCGAGGACGAACGCCACTTGCGTATTGCGTCTCACGGCTTCCGCCTGGGCAAGGCGGATGCCGCTCAAAAGCGATTCGGATGCGTTTCGGATCTGCGCATTCCCCATGAAATCGGAGTACATCGGGCCCGCGATCAGGATGAGGATAATGAAAATAGAGATGGCGATCATCAACTCGATAAGGCTGAAGCCGCCTCGATGCCGCGCGTGGGACATCAGCAACTCCCATCCTTGCGGGTGGCCCAGCATCCAGCGCCAGCGGCCCATCCTGACGGTCCGGCGCTGGTCTTGGCGTTGGCCTGGTTCACCGTGTAAACGAATGCCTTTTCCATGCCGTTGGCGGGATCGCCGGTCGCCGTGACCGTATAGGTCGTCAGCGCTTCGTTCGTGCAATCAATCGTAAAAGCCTTCGCGACGCCTTGGGCGATTGGTTTTACGATGGCGCAGCCACCGACGTAGGTGCGGTTGTCGAGGAAATACTGTTCCATGCGGGTCCGGCCGTCGGAAAGCGCCGTCGTCGCCTGGATGATCTTGCTGCGTTTCACGTAGTCGCTGTACGCGGGCACGGCGATGGCGGCGAGGATGGCGATGATCGCCACGACCACCATGACCTCGATCAGCGTGAAACCTTTCGGTGAATTTCGCGTTGCAGCCGGCGACAGCATAAAATCCCCCTGTTTTCTCTCGGGCATCCTACGACCCGCCCAGGGCGTCCGCAACGGGTCCCGACCAACGGCGACGGGGCGGTAACGGACGGCAGGGCTTGTTTCGCGGGCGATCCCGAGAGCGGCAGATGTTGCCGCGCCGCGGCGTGAGGCGGCGCGGACTTTCCAAGTCCTGACATCGCGTCGGGCGGCGTGCAGCGCGTGTCAGGTCGCTCTTCCGTCGCGCGGTCCACCTTGTGAAGTCTGCGAGGAAAACGCATTCGCCGGGAATGCCGCGTCCCAACATCCGGCGGGTCAAGTGTGCCGTTTGTCGGGAATTCGGACAAGTTCGGCGCCGCGATCAGGTATAAGGCAAATTCCACGAGGTCGGCGCCGAGCTGTCGGGCCGGTCGTCGCGACACAACGAGTGCCTGTCCGAGCGACAGAATTCTCAAGACCAACGAGGCGGATCGATGATGATGAGCAGATATTTGGGAGGCGTAATGGCGGTCGTATCGGCGGTTGCGCTGCTCGCGGGCGCGCCGATCGCTCGTGCCCAGGGCATGACGTCGGAGCAGGCGGCCGAGATGCTGGATGAACTGAAACAGATCCGACAGTTGCTCGAACGCCAGCCCGCCGGCCCCGGCCAGGCGGCGCCGGCACCGGCACCGGACGACAAGGTCAATATCAGTTTCGCGTCCGGAGGATTTTCGATGGGACGCGCGGACGCGCCGCTGACGATCGTCGAATACGCCGACTATCAGTGCCCGTTCTGCCAGCAATACCACAACACGGCGTTCGCCCAGATCAAGGCGAACTACGTCGATACCGGCAAGCTGCGCTATATCCACCGTGACTTCCCGCTCGATTTCCACGAAAACGCCCGCCGTGCGGCCGCGGCGGCGCGCTGCGCCGGCGAGCAGGGCAAGTTCTGGGAACTGCGACATGTCATGATCGTCAACGCCGAAGCGTTGCAGCAGGACAAGCTCGCCGGCTATGCGAGCAGCGTCAAGCTCGACGTTCCGAAGTTCCAGGCCTGTATCACCGCGGACAAGTACAAGGCGGGAATCGACAAGGATGTCGCCGAAGGAACAGCCGCTGGCGTCTCGGGCACACCGTCGTTCGTGATCGGCCGCATCAAGAAAGACAGGCTCGAAGGCGTGCGGATGGTCGGTGCGGCGCCCTACGGGCAGTTCGACGCCAAGATCCAGGAGATGCTCGCGCAGCCCAACTGACGGGGGCGCTCGATCGGATTCCTGCGGCGCTTGCGAACGGTGAACGCCTGACGCGCGGCGGATTTCCGGGGTGAGCGGCACCGCAAAAATATCCCCGGTTCGCCCAAGCCATTCCGCAACAGAGTTGATAACGGCCACCCCGGTGGCCGTTTTTTTTGGCGCGGAGTGTTACTACGGAGCTATTGTCAAATGTTGTGTACGGCGCTTTGATCAGGCGGCGATTTTCTGACGGTCCTTCTTCGGCACTTCGACTCCGTTTCTGAACTGAA
>JAAFGU010000424.1 GCA_010365205.1 Aromatoleum sp.
CAGGGCTACGCCGACGGCTGCGCGAGTGCGGCGGGACCGGAGCGCAAGGACGGAGGGCGCTTCACGTCCGACGGCAACTACCGCACGGGCTGGACAGACGGGCTCGCGCTGTGCCGGAAGAAATGAGTCCGCAGGTCCCTCCGTGCCGCGTCGTGTCGGCGATCGACGCCGCGACCGCGGCACGTCGATGAAGCCTGCCCGCGCGCACCGCGTGGCGCTGCGCGGCCTCGATCACCAGGTGCTGACATGGGGTGATGCGGCGGCGCCGAAACTGTTCTTCCTCCACGGGTGGATGGATACAGGGGCTTCGTTCCAGTTTCTGGTCGATGCGCTCGCCCGCGACTGGTACGCGATCGCGCCCGATCTGCGCGGCTTCGGTCGCAGCGGATGGCAGCCGCAGGGTTACTGGTTTGCCGACTACATCGCCGACCTCGAGGCGCTGCTCGACACCTTCGCCCCGGACGAGCCGGCGAACCTGGTCGGCCACAGCCTCGGCGGCAACATCGTGATGCTCTACGCCGGCGTGCGACCGCAGCGCGTGCGCCGCCTGGTGTCGCTCGATGGCTTCGGCGTCCCGGCCGAGGACATCGGGCTCGCGCCGACGAAAATCGCGAAATGGCTCGACGCGCTGGCGGATCCGCCGGCATTCGCGCCGTATCGCGACCTCGAGGCGGTCGCCGATCGGCTGCAGCGGACGAATCCGCGACTGTCGCGCGACAAGGCGCGGTTTCTGGCGTCGCATTGGGCCGAGGTGCTGCCGGACGGGAGCGCTCGGCTTGCCTCGGATCCGCGGCACAAGCTGCCGTTTCCGACCGTCTACCGGATCGAGGAGGTCTACGCGGTATGGCGGGCGATCGTCGCACCGACGCTCTGGGTCGCCGCGATGGAATCGAATATTCCGCAGTGGCTCGGCGATCATCCCGAAGGCGAGGGCGGCGTCGACAATCTGGCCGGCGTCCGCCGCCGCATCGCGCACATTCCGCATGCACGCCTTGTCACCGTCGCCGACGCGGGGCACATGCTCCACCACGACCGGCCGGACGCGGTGGCCGCCTTGATCGAACCGTTTCTCGCCGGCTGATGCTGCGAGCGCTCCGCGTGCGCTCGCGCCGCGGCGCCTACGTCGCGCTGCTGGTGCTGACGGCGATCTGGGGCAGCAACTGGATCGCGATGAAACTGGCGCTCGTCCACGCCGATCCCGTGATCTACAATCTCCATCGCACCTGGGTCGCGATCGCCGTGGTGTTCGGCGTGCTGCTGTGGCGGAGGCGGAGCCTGCCGTTGCCGCAATCGTGGATGGCCGTCATCGTCACCGGATTCTTCCAGACGACGGTCAATTTCGGCGCGACGACGATGGCGCTCGCCGGCGGCGGCGCCGGACGAACGTCGGTGCTGGTATTCACGATGCCGTTCTGGACGCTGTTGCTGGCATGGCCCGTACTCGGCGAGCGCGTTCGCGGCAGCCAGTGGTTTGCGATCGCGTTGGCGCTGGCCGGACTGACGTTCGTCATCGAGCCGTGGAGCTGGCGCGGCGACCTGACCCCGAAGCTGTGGGCGGTGCTGTCGGGTTTCGGCTGGGCGGGCGGCACCATCGCGACCAAGTATTTCCAGGGCGAACGCGGTCTCGACATGCTGAATCTGATCGCGTGGCAGATGCTGATCGGCGTCCTGCCGCTTTGTCTGCTGCCGTTCGTGCTGACTCTGCCTGCCGTCGAGTGGACGCTCTCCTACGCCGGGCTGCTGCTGTGGACGGGTGCCGTCTCGACGGCGACCGGATTCCTGCTCTGGATCGCCGTGCTCCGCTTCCTTCCGGCCGGGACCGCGTCGCTCAACATGCTGGCGATACCGGTGATCGCACTGCTGAGTTCGATGGCGATCTTCGGCGAGCGTCTGAGCGTCGCCGAATGGACCGGCATCGCGCTGATCGGCGCCGGCCTCGTCGTCATCTCGGTGCGCGCGTGGCTCGCGGGCCGGCTCGGCGAGCCCGCGGTAGTCGCCCCGACGCCGCTCGAAGGCGGTTAGCGCGATGTCCCGATCGGCGTCGCTCCGCTCAGCGGGGAGCCGCGCGGACCGGAGTCAATGGCAAGGCCTCGCGATTGCGGCAAGCGCAGGCCAGCCGACGGGCCCGCATGGCCGAGGCGGTAGAATGGAGGTTCGCCGGCCCTATTCGCCGGCCCCATTCGTCTCCCCAATTGACGGCGCCATTTTTTCGCCCAGCCATGACGCCCTCCTCGCCGCCCGACGTCACCAAGCTCAGGATCGACCGCGGCCTCGCTCCGGTTCGGAGCCGCCGCCGCAAGTGGCGGTGGCTCGCTGGCCTCGCGCTCGCTATCGTCATGGCGGGCGCGTGGTTCGCGCTCCAGCCGCGCGCCGTTGGCGTGCAGACGGCCGCGGTCGTGACGTCGTTTCCGTCGCAGCAATACGTGGTGCTCAACGCAACGGGCTACGTCGTCGCCCAGCGAAAGGCGGCGATCGGCTCGAAGGCCACCGGTCGCCTCGAATGGCTCGGCGTGGCCGAAGGGTCGCGCGTGAAGG
>JAAFGU010000025.1 GCA_010365205.1 Aromatoleum sp.
TGCACAGCAGCGGGATCAGATTGGACGGACGTCCGTTTGGCGCTTCGCCGATCTGGCCGGACTCGTGCGCGCCGGCGGGATTGAAGTAGCGCAGCAGCGCGATCCGCCAGTTCGCGTTGGAGTGGGCGAGATCGCGCAGAAAATCCTCGCTTGCCCGCTTGGTGCGGCCGTAGGCGGAGAGCGGCTGCAGCGGCGCCTCCTCGGTCGCCGGGAGGCGGTCGGGTTGGCCGTAGACCGCCGCCGACGAACTGAACACCAGTGTGGCCACACCCGCCTCGCCCATCACTTCGGCCAGCGCCAGCGTGCCGCTCACGTTGACGTCGTAGTACGCGAGAGGCCGCTCCCCGGATTCGCCGACGGCCTTGAGGCCGGCGCAGTGGATGGCGGCCGCGAACGGATGATCGTGGAAGGCCGCGCGCAGCGCATCGACATCGCGCACGTCGGCCTCGATGCAGAGAATCGGGCGGCCGGCCAGCGCCTCGAGGCGCGGCAGGACGGCGCGGGAGCTGTTGACGAAACTGTCGAGAACTATCGGGGCATAGCCGGCCCGCGCCAATTCAATGACGATGTGCGAGCCGATGTAGCCGGCGCCGCCGGTGACGAGAATCGTTTCTGCCATGAGCAACGCCGATGCTACCGCAGCCGCATCGCGCGCGCATTGCATGGCCGCAAAGAAAAAGCCGGGCACGGGCCCGGCTTTCGCGGCGAAGACGCTGCGCGTACCGCTATGCGGGCTTCGCCGCCGCGGGTTCGACGGCCGCCTCGGGCCGATCGACCAGCTCGACCAGCGCCATCGGCGCGTTATCGCCCTGGCGGAAACCAAACTTGAGAATCCGCAGATAACCGCCCGGACGCGCCTGGTAACGCGGGCCGAGCTCGTTGAAGAGCTTGGTCACGACGGCGCGGTCGCGCAGCCGGTCGAATGCGAGCCGCCGATTGGCCACCGTCGGCGTCTTGCCGAGGGTGATCAGCGGCTCCGCGACGCGCCGCAGCTCCTTCGCCTTCGGCAGCGTGGTCTTGATGACCTCGTGCGTCAGCAGCGAGTTGGTCATGTTCCGCAGCATCGCGAGGCGGTGGCTGCTGGTGCGGTTGAGTTTCCGCAGTCCGTGGCGGTGACGCATGATCTTCTTCCTTCCTGGTGCGCGCGGGCGTTACGGGCGGTCGAGCCCGGCCGGTGGCCAGTTCTCGAGCTTCATCCCCAGCGAAAGACCGCGCGACGCGAGCACTTCCTTGATCTCGTTCAGCGATTTGCGTCCGAGGTTCGGCGTTTTCAGAAGCTCGGTCTCGGTGCGCTGGATCAGGTCGCCGATGTAATAGATGTTCTCGGCCTTCAGGCAATTCGCCGAACGCACCGTGAGTTCGAGGTCGTCGACCGGGCGCAGAAGGATCGGATCGACCTGCGGCGTCGAACGCTCGGCAGCCGGCGTATCGGTTCCCTGCAGGTCGGCGAATACCGACAGCTGCTCGACCAGGACCGACGCGGCGTAGCGAACCGCCTGCTCGGGCTCGACGACGCCGTTGGTCTCGATGTCGAGGACCAGCTTGTCGAGGTCCGTGCGCTGCTCCACCCGCGCGCTCTCCACGGCGTAGCTCACCCGGCGAACCGGGCTGAACGACGCGTCGAGCAGGATGCTGCCGATGGTTCGGCCCCCCTCCGGCTTGATCCGCGCGGTCGCCGGCTGGTAGCCGCGGCCCTTCTCGACCTTGATCTCCATCTCGAGCTTACCGCCGGCGGTCAGATGCGCGATGACGTGCTCGGGATTGATGATCTCGACGTCGTGGTTCGGCTCGATGTCGGCCGCGGTCACCGCGCCCTCGCCCGCCTTGGCAAGCTTGAGCAGCACGTGATCGCGGTTGTGGAGCTTCAGCACCACGCCCTTCAGGTTGAGCAGGATGTCAACGACGTCTTCCTGCACGCCGTCGAGCGCCGAGTACTCGTGCAGCACGCCCGTGATCTTGACTTCGGTCGGGGCATAGCCCGGCATCGACGACAACAGCACGCGGCGCAGCGCGTTGCCGAGGGTATGGCCATACCCGCGCTCGAACGGCTCCATCACCACCTTCGCGTGGAAAGGCGACGTGGACTGTACATCTATGATGCGCGGTTTCAACAGAACATTGCTCTGCATGCGGGACCTCAGGTGATTCTGGAAGCGGCTAGCCGGCGATTACTTCGAATACAGTTCGACCACCAGGCTTTCGTTGATGTCCTGCCCGAACTCCGAGCGGTCCGGCGCGCCTTTGAACGTGCCGGTCATCTTCTTGACATCGACCTCTACCCACGACGGGAAACCCACCTTTTCGGCGAGTTGCAGCGCGTCCTGGATCCGGAGCTGGCCCTTGGCCCTTTCCGTTGCCGCGATCACGTCGCCGGCCTTGACCAGCGCCGACGGGATGTTGACGACCTTGCCGTTGACGGTGATCGAGCAGTGGCCGACGATCTGCCGCGCTTCGGCGCGCGTCGAGCCCAGGCCCATCCGGTAAACGACGTTGTCGAGCCGCGACTCTAGAAGCTGCAGCAGGTTGGTGCCGGTCGACCCCTTGCCGCGCGCCGCGGCGTGGAAATACCGCCGGAACTGCCGCTCGAGGATGCCGTAGGTGCGGCGGAGCTTTTGCTTCTCTCGCAGCTGGTTACCGTAATCCGACATTCGCATGCCGGATTTCACGCCGTGCTGGCCGGGCTTGGTGTCCAGCTTGCACTTGGAGTCGAGCGAACGACGCGCGCTTTTCAGGAAAAGGTCGGTGCCTTCCCGTCGCGCCAGCTTACATTTGGGTCCGGTATATCGAGCCACGTTTGCTGTCCTATTTAAAATTCTCGGTCGAAATTCTTCTCTTTCGACCGAGTTATCCAGGTTATATGCGGCGGCGCTTCGGCGGACGGCAGCCGTTGTGCGGAATCGGCGTGACGTCCGAAATGCTGGTGATCTTGAGGCCGAGGGCGTTCAGCGCGCGCACCGCCGATTCGCGGCCGGGCCCCGGCCCCTTGATCCGCACCTCGAGGTTCTTCACGCCGCACTCGACGGCGACGCGTCCCGCCTTCTCGGCTGCGACCTGCGCGGCAAATGGCGTCGACTTGCGCGAGCCCTTGAAGCCGGCTCCGCCCGAGGTTGCCCACGACAGCGCGTTGCCCTGGCGGTCGGTGATCGTGATGATCGTGTTGTTGAACGACGCGTGGATGTGCGCGATGCCTTCCGCGACGTTTTTCTTGACCTTCTTGCGCGCGCGCGCGGCGCCGGTCTTCTGCGTGGGTTGCTGTGCCATGCTCTCTTATCCTCGACCGTTACTTGCCTGCCGGCTTGGCTGCCGGTTTGCCTGCCGGCTTGCTGCCCATGCCGGAACGCGACTTCTTCGGTCCCTTGCGGGTGCGCGCGTTTGTGCGCGTACGCTGGCCGCGCACCGGGAGTCCGCGGCGATGACGGACGCCGCGGTAGCAGCCGAGATCCATCAGCCGCTTGATGCTCATCGTCACCTCGCGGCGCAGATCGCCCTCGACGGTGAACTTCTGCACCTGCTCCCGCAGCTTGTCCATCTCCGCGTCGGAGAGGTCCTTGACCTTGGTCGAGCCTTTGATGCCGGCCGCGACGCAGATCGCCTGTGCGCGGGGACGACCAATGCCATAGATCGCCGTCAGCGCGATTTCCGCGTGCTGGTGATTGGGAATGTTTACGCCTGCAATACGGGCCATAGCGGTTACCTGTCGTCTACCGTGTCGAGATCGAGTTCTTTAGCCTTGCCGCTGCTTGTGGCGCGGGTCCGTGCAGATCACGCGCACGACTCCGTTGCGCCGGATGATCTTGCAGTTGCGGCAGATTTTCTTGACTGATGCAAGTACCTTCATCGCTTTTCCTTCGCGTCACTTCGCGCGGAAGATAATCCGCGCCCGGGAAAGGTCGTACGGCGTCAAATCCACCGTCACCTTGTCGCCCGGCAGTATCTTGATGTAATGCATCCGCATCTTCCCGGAGATGTGTCCGAGGACGACGTGACCGTTCTCCAGCTTCACCCGGAACGTCGCGTTGGGCAACATTTCCAGGATCTCGCCCTGCATCTGTATCGTGTCTTCCTTCGCCATCAGCGCGTGGGCAACCCGCCCTTGAAATTGGCCTTCTTCAGCAGGCTCTCGTACTGTTGCGACATCAGGTACGCCTGCACCTGCGTCATGAAGTCCATGGTGACGACCACGATGATCAGCAGCGAGGTTCCGCCGAAATAGAACGGCACGTTTTTCCACGCGATCAGGAAATTCGGGATGAAGCAGACGACTACCAGGTAGATCGATCCGAGCAGCGTCAGCCGCAGCGTGATCTTCTCGATGTACTTGGCCGTCTGGTCGCCCGGCCGGTAACCCGGGATGAATGCGCCGCTCTTCTTCAGGTTTTCGGCCGTCTCCTTCGGGTTGTACTGGAGCGCCGTATAGAAGAAACAGAAGAAGACGATCGCGGAGGCGTACAGCAGCTCGTGCACCGGCTGGCCGGGCCCCAACGCGGAGGCGAAATCGCGCAGCCAGATCGTGCCTTCTCCGGCGCCGAACCACTGCGCCAGCGTGGCCGGGAACAGGATGATCGACGACGCGAATATCGGCGGAATCACGCCGGCCATGTTGAGTTTGAGCGGCAGGTGCGAGCTCTGGCCCTGGTAGACCTTGTTGCCGACCTGTCGCTTCGCGTAGTTGACCAGAATCTTGCGCAGCGCGCGCTCGACGAATACGACGAACGCGGTGACGACGACGGCTAGCGCGCCAATGCCGATGATGAGCAACCACGAGTAGGCGCCGGTGCGTCCCTGCTCGAGCGTCTGCGCAATCGCGCGGGGAAGCCCGGCCGCGATGCCGGCAAAGATCAGCAAAGAAATGCCGTTGCCGAGGCCGCGTTCGGTGATCTGCTCACCCAGCCACATCAGGAACATCGTTCCGGTGACCAGCGTGACCGCGGTGACGAAGCGGAAGCCCAGACCAGGCGCCACCACCAGCCCCTGCTGCGCTTCCAGCGCGACCGAGATTCCCAGCGCCTGGAAGAAGGCCAGACCCAGCGTCGCGTAGCGGGTGTACTGCGTGATCTTGCGGCGGCCGGCTTCGCCCTCTTTCTTCAGCGCTTCCAGCGACGGTACGACGACCGTGCACAGCTGCATGATGATCGATGCCGAGATGTACGGCATGATCCCGAGCGCCAGGATCGAGAAGCGCTGCAGCGCGCCGCCCGAGAACACGTTGAACAGTCCGAGGATGCCGCCCTGCTGGTTCTTGAAGAGCTCGTCGAGCACGCTCGCGTTGATGCCCGGCACCGGAATGTGCGTGCCGACCCGATACACGATAAGCGCGCCCAGCAGGAACCATAGCCGCCGCTTCAAATCGGCGTACTTGGAACCGCTCTTCTGGGCCGGATTGGTGATGGCCAACGTCGTTTTCCTGTAGGTTCTAGTGCGGCGCCGGTCAGGCGACGCTGCCGCCGGCGGCTTCAATCGCCGCCTTGGCACCCTTGGTGACGGCAAGACCCGTGAGCTTCACCGCCTTCGTCAATTCACCGCTCTTGATCACCTTCGCCTGTTTTGCGAGCGTCGGCACGACACCGGCCGCCTTCAGCGCGAGCAGGTCGATTTCGGCCAGCGGCAGCTTCGCGAGGTCGGACAGGCGCACTTCCGCGGTGTCGTTCCTGGCGAGCGATACGAAGCCGCGCTTCGGCAGCCTGCGCTGCAGCGGCATCTGGCCGCCCTCGAAGCCGACCTTGTGGAAGCCGCCCGAGCGGGACTTCTGGCCCTTGTGCCCGCGGCCCGCGGTCTTACCGAGGCCCGAACCGATGCCGCGGCCGACGCGGCGGCGGGCCTTGTTCGAACCTTCGGCGGGCTTGATCGTATTGAGGCGCATGGCGTGCTCCGTCATTCCTATTCCGCGACCTTGAGCAGGTAGCCGACTTTGTTGATCATGCCGCGCGTCGCGGGCGTGTCGACCACTTCGACCGTGTGATTGGTCCACTTGAGGCCGAGGCCGCGCACGGTGGCGCGGTGGTCTTGCTTGGTGCTCGCGACGCTCTTCGCCAGCGTCACCCGGATTTTCTTCGCCGCCGCCATCGTCAGGCCTCGGTCAGTTGCTCGACCGTGAGTCCGCGCTTGGCGGCGATCTGGGCCGGGGAACTCAGGTTCGACAGCGCGTTGAGCGTCGCGCGGACGAGGTTGTACGGGTTGGTCGAGCCATGGCATTTCGCCAGCACGTTGGTGACGCCGACCACCTCGAACACGGCGCGCATCGGACCGCCGGCGATGACGCCGGTACCATCGGATGCGGGCTGCATGAACACCTTGGTCGCGCCGTGACGGCCTTCGACCGCGTGGTGCACGGTGCCCTTCTTCAGGTTCACCTTGATCATCTTGCGCCGCGCCTCTTCCATCGCCTTCTGCACGGCGACCGGGACTTCCTTCGCCTTGCCCTTGCCGATGCCGACTCGACCGTCGCCGTCGCCGACCACGGTCAATGCCGCGAAGCCGAGAATCCGGCCGCCCTTGACCACCTTGGTCACGCGGTTGATGGCGATCATCTTCTCGCGCAGGCCGTCGCCGCGCTCGTCCTGCTGCTGCATTCTCGAATTGGATCTCGGATTAGCCATGGTCGCCCTAGAATTTGAGTCCGGCTTCGCGGGCCGCTTCGGCCAACGCTTGCACGCGCCCGTGGTAACGGAACCCCGACCGGTCGAACGCGACGGCCTCGATGCCGAGCGCCTTCGCCTTGTCGGCAATACGCTTGCCGACGATCGCGGCCGCGGCCTTGTTGCCGCCGTTCTTGACGTCCTTGCGCACGTCGGCCTCGAGCGTCGACGCGCTCGCGAGCACCTTGTCGCCGGTCGGCGCAACGATCTGCGCGTAGATGTGGCAGTTCGAGCGGCTCACCACCAGCCTCGTCGCGCGCTGCTCGGCGATGCGCGCCCGGGTTTTGCGGGCGCGGCGGACACGAGCTTCCTTCTTGTTCATCGATGACCTCGTTCGGCTGCGTTCGGACCCGGACCGGGCCCGCGACGCGTTACTTCTTCTTGGTTTCCTTGATCACGACGCGCTCGTCGTGATAGCGGACACCCTTGCCCTTGTACGGCTCCGGCGGGCGGTACGCGCGAATCTCCGCGGCGACCTGCCCCACCTGCTGCCTGTCGATCCCCTTGACCAGGATCTCCGTCTGCACCGGCGTCTCGACCTTGATGCCCTTCGGCACCTGGTGGACCACGGGGTGCGAGAAGCCCAGCGACAGGTTGATCTTGTCGCCCGCCGCCTGCGCGCGGAATCCCACGCCGACCAACGTCAACTTCTTCTCGAATCCGGCGGTGACGCCCTTGACCATGTTGGCAACCAGCGCGCGCAGCGTGCCATGCATCGCGTTGACGCTGGCGTTGGCGGCCTTGCATACCAGCTGGTCGCCGCTCTTCTCGATCGACAGCCCCTCGCCGTAGGCGCGGGTGAGCGTGCCCAGCGGGCCCTTGACCGTGATCTCGCCGTGCGCCAGGGTCACCTCGACCTTCGGCGGCAGCGGAATGGGGAATTTGCCGATACGCGACATGTTCTTCCCCTCAGGACACGATGCAGAGGACTTCGCCGCCGACGCCGGTGGCGCGAGCCTTGCGATCCGTCATCACGCCATGCGACGTCGAGACGATCGCGATTCCCAGGCCGTTCATCACCCGCGGAATGTCGTCCTTGCCCTTGTAGATGCGCAGCCCAGGTGCGGACACGCGCTCGATCTTCTCGATCACCGGGCGGCCGGCATAGTACTTGAGGGCGATCTCGAGGACCGGCTTGATTTCCTCTCCGGAAACCTTGAAGCCCTCGATGTAACCTTCGTCCTTCAATACCTTGGCGATGGCCAGTTTGACCTTGGACGAGGGCATCGCGACGACCGCATGCTCCACCATCTGCGCATTGCGGATGCGCGTCAGCATGTCGGCGATAGGATCAGTCATGCTCATGAATCACCTCGACTGCATTGTTCATTACCAGCTCGCCTTCACGATGCCCGGGATATCGCCACGCATGGCGAACTCCCGCAGCTTGTTGCGGCCGAGACCGAACTTGCGGAAGAAGCCGCGCGGGCGACCGGTGATCGCGCAACGGTTGCGCACGCGGGTCGGGTTCGCATTGCGCGGCAGCTGCTGCAGCTTGAGCCGTGCGGCGAAACGAACCTCTTCCGACGCCTTCGTGTTGTTGATGATGGCAACGAGTGCCTCGCGCTTCTTGGCGTATTTCTTCACCAGGTTGCGGCGCTTCTCGTTGCGGTTGATCAGGGACAGTTTCGCCATGGCGGCCTCAACTCTTGAACGGGAACTTGAACGCGGCAAGCAGCGCCTTGGCTTCGGCGTCCGTCTTCGCGCTCGTGGTGATCGTGATGTTCATCCCCCGAAGCGTGTCGATCTTGTCGTACTCGATCTCGGGAAAAATGATCTGTTCCTTGACGCCCATGTTGAAGTTGCCGCGGCCGTCGAACGAACGGCCCGATACGCCGCGAAAGTCGCGGACCCGCGGCAGCGCGATCGACACCAGCCGGTCGAGGAACTCGTACATTCGTTCCTGGCGCAACGTCACCATGCAGCCGATCGGGTAGCCCTCGCGAATCTTGAATCCGGCAATCGCCTTCTTCGCTTTGGTGATGACCGGCTTCTGGCCGGACACCTTCTGCATGTCGCCGGCGGCGTTCTCGAGGAGCTTCTTGTCGCCGATGGCCTCGCCGACGCCCATGTTGAGGACGATCTTCTCGATGCGCGGCACTTCCATCACCGACTTGTACCCGAACTGCTTGACCAGCGCGGGCACGATTTCCTTCTTGTAGACTTCCTTCAGGCGGGCCATGTCTGTCTCCTCATCAGGCGCTGAGCAGCTCGCCGTTGGACTTGAAGAAACGGACCTTGCGGCCGTCTTCCAGAACCCTGAAGCCGACGCGGTCGGGCTTCTGCGTCACCGGATTCCAGACCGCGACGTTCGAGGAATGGATCGGCATCTCCTTGGTGACGATCCCGCCCTGCTCGTTCTTCATCGGATTCGGGCGTGCGTGTTTCTTCACCTGGTTGATCCCGGCGACGAGCACGTGCTGGTCGTCGAGGACCGCGGTGACCGAACCGCGCTTGCCCTTGTCGCGACCGCAGATGACGACGACGTTGTCGCCTTTCTTGATCTTGCGCATGGGGCCTCCTAGAGCACTTCCGGCGCGAGCGACACGATCTTCATGAAACGCTCGGTGCGCAGCTCGCGGGTGACCGGTCCGAAGATCCGGGTGCCGATCGGCTCGAGCTTGGCGTTCAGAAGCACGGCGGCATTGGTGTCGAAACACACCTTGGCACCGTCGTCGCGGCGGACGCCGTGGCGCGTGCGCACCACGACCGCATTGTAGATTTCGCCCTTCTTGACGCGACCTCGGGGCGCAGCGTCCTTGACGCTGACCTTGATCACATCGCCGATGTGGGCGTACCGGCGCTTGGAGCCTCCGAGCACCTTGATACACATGACTCGGCGGGCGCCGGTGTTGTCGGCGACCTCCAGAATCGACTGCATCTGGATCATTGTTGCTTCTCCAACTTAATCCGCGGTGCGCGCCGCAGAGGCCGCATTGGTGCGGTGCCGCTGCGGTCGCGGCGAAATGCCGCGGCCAGTTTTGGACCCCGTCCGGGGAAAGACCGCAGGCCTCGGCGTAAGACCGCCTTCAACTTGCGGCAGGCGAGAAACGAAAAGCATGACAGGAAACACGGGCTAGCGCAAGCCCTGCCGGGCAGCTATTGCCTGGCGTGATCCGCCGGCCCCGGCGGCCGGCAGGCCGACGCCGGTCAAGCGATCTTGGCCTTTTCGATCAGCCGCGTGACCCGGTAAGCCTTGGTCTTGGCGAGCTTGCGGCAAGCCTCTATCTCGACCAGGTCACCTTCCTTGTATTCGTTGTTCTCGTCGTGCGCGTGGTACTTCCGCGTCCGCGTCATCACCTTGCCGTACAGCGCGTGGGTGACCCGGCGCTCGACCAGAACGGTGACCGTCTTGTTCATCTTGTCGCTGACCACGCGCCCGGTAAGCGTCTGCAGGATCGCCTTGCGCGGCGCCGGGTTAGTGGAGGTTTCGATGGTCTGATTCATGCGTTGTCCCCGGCCTTCTGGGCGAGCAACGTCCGGGCGCGGGCGATGTTCCGCCGCGCGGCCTTCAGCTTCGCCGTATTCTGGAGTTGTTGCGTCGCCTTCTGCATGCGCAGGCCGAACTGCTCCTTCAGCAGCGCCTGGAGTTCGGCCTTCAGCTCCACCGGCGACTTGGCGGCAAGCGCCTTCCTGGTTTCCGTCAGTTTCATCATGGCCTCCGTCAGCCAATCAGACGATGAATGAACGTCGTCTTGATCGGCAGCTTGGCCGCGGCCAGCGCGAAGGCTTGCCGCGCCACGACCTCGTCCACGCCGTCCATCTCGTAGAGCACCTTGCCCGGCTGAATCTCCGCGACGTAGTACTCGGGGTTGCCCTTGCCGTTGCCCATCCGGACTTCGGCCGGCTTCTGCGAAATCGGCTTGTCGGGGAAAATCCTGATCCAGACGCGGCCGCCGCGCTTGATGTGACGCGTCATCGCCCGCCGCGCCGCCTCGATCTGGCGGGCGGTGAGCCGGCCGCGGCCGATCGCCTTCAGGCCGTACTCGCCGAAGCTGACTTTGTTGCCGACGGTCGCGACGCCCTTGTTGCGGCCCTTCTGCTCCTTGCGGTACTTCCTTCTAGCTGGCTGCAGCATTCTTCACTCCTGAACGGCGCGGACGCTTCGGCGCTTCCGGCGCCGGCGCGGGCGCCGTCGTCGGTTCGGCGTTGTGCGCCAGAATTTCGCCCTTGAACACCCATACCTTGATGCCGATCACGCCGTACGTCGTCTTCGCTTCCGAGAAGCCGTAGTCGATGTCGGCGCGAAGCGTGTGGAGCGGAACCCGGCCCTCGCGGTACCACTCGGTCCGCGCGATCTCGATGCCGTTGAGCCGCCCCGAGCACATGATCTTGATGCCCTGCGCGCCCAGCCGCATCGCGTTCTGCATCGCGCGCTTCATCGCCCGTCGGAACATGATCCGCTTTTCCAGCTGCTGGCCGATCGAGTCGGAGATCAGCTGGGCATCGATTTCCGGCTTGCGGATCTCTTCGATGTTCAGACCGACGTCGCCGCCCATCATCTTGCGCAGATCGGCGCGCAGCGTCTCGATGTCCTCGCCCTTCTTGCCGATGACGACACCCGGCCGGGCGCTGTGGATCGTGATCCGCGCGTTCTTCGCCGGGCGCTCGATGGTGACTCTGCCCACCGAGGCGTGGCTCAGCTTCTTCTTCAGGTACTCGCGGATCTTGATGTCTTCCTTCAACGTGGGCGCGAAATTCTTGCTGTTCGCGAACCACTTCGAGGCCCAGTTCCGGGTGACGGAAAGGCGGAACCCGGTCGGATGAATCTTCTGTCCCATGACGTTCCCTTATTTTCCGTCGCCGACGACGACGTGGATGTGGCAGGTCTGCTTCAGAATGACGTTGCCACGGCCCTTCGCGCGCGCGGTGAACCGGCGCAGGCTCTCCGCCTTGTCGATGTAGATCGTCTTGACCTTGAGCTCGTCGATGTCTGCGCCGTCGTTGTGTTCGGCGTTCGCGATCGCGGATTCGAGCACCTTCTTGATGATCTTGGCGCCCTTCTTCGGGCTGAAGGCCAGGACGTTGAGTGCACTGTCCACGGGCAGGCCGCGGATCTGGTCGGCGACGAGCCGGCCCTTCTGGGCCGACAGGCGCACGCCGCGCAGGATTGCCTTGGTTTCCATCGCTTGCCCCCTTACTTCTTCTGCACCGGCGCAGCAACCTTCTTGTCGGCCGAATGGCCCTTGAAGGTGCGCGTCAGCGCGAATTCGCCGAGCTTGTGTCCGACCATATTCTCGGACACGTAGACCGGTATGTGCTGCTTGCCGTTGTGAACGGCGATCGTGAGGCCGACGAACTCGGGCGTGATCGTGGACCGGCGCGACCAGGTCTTGATCGGCTTCTTGTCGTTGGTCGCGCGAGCGGCGTCCACCTTCTTCACCAGGTGGTCGTCGACGAACGGACCCTTCTTGATCGAACGTGCCATCTTTCGTTACCCCTTCGTCGCGTGCCGACGGCGCACGATCATCGAGTCGGTGCGCTTGTTCTTGCGCGTCTTGTAGCCCTTGGTCGGCGTGCCCCACGGCGACACCGGGTGTCCGCCGCCGTTGGAGCGGCCGCCATGCGGGTGGTCCACCGGGTTCATGCAAATGCCGCGAACCGTCGGCCGGATGCCGCGCCAGCGATTCGCGCCGGCCTTGCCGATGGAGCGCAGGCTGTGCTCCTCGTTTCCCACCTCGCCGATCGTCGCGCGGCAATCGACATGCACCTTGCGGATTTCGCCGGAGCGAAGCCGCAGCTGGGCGTAGGACGCTTCGCGCGCCAGAAGCTGGACGCCGGCGCCGGCCGAGCGCGCGAGCTGGGCGCCCTTGCCCGGCTGCATTTCGACACAGTGGATCGTCGTGCCGACCGGGATATTGCGGACCGGCAGGCAGTTGCCCGGCTTGATCGGCGCTTCGCCGCCCGACAGCAGCTGCGCGCCCACCGTCACGCCACGGGGCGCGATGATGTAACGGCGTTCACCGTCGACGTAGCAGAGCAGCGCCAGGTGCGCACTCCGATTCGGATCGTACTCGAGACGTTCGACCTTGGCGGTGATGCCATCCTTGTTGCGCTTGAAGTCGATGATCCGGTACTGCTGTTTGTGGCCGCCGCCCTTGTGGCGGACGGTGATGTGGCCGTTGTGGTTGCGTCCGGAACCGCGCTTCTGGCTGACGGTCAGCGCATCGACCGGCCGGCCCTTGTGCAGGTTCGGGTGTACCACCTTGACGACGGCGCGTCGTCCGGGCGACGTCGGTTTGACTTTTTGCAAAGGCATGTCAGTTCTCCGCCGCGAAGTTGATTTCCTGGCCCGGCTTGAGGCAGACGTACGCCTTCTTCCAGCCGCGGCGTCGTCCCGTGCGCTGACCGAAGCGCTTGGTCTTGCCGCCGACGTTGGCGATCTGCACGCTTTCGACCTGGACCTTGAACATCGCCTCGACGGCCGCCTTCACTTCGGGCTTGGTCGCGTCGGGCATCACGCGAAAGATCACCTGCTCGTGCTTGTCCGCGATGTAGGTGCCCTTTTCCGACACCACCGGCGCCAGCAGCACCACGGCGAGGCGTTCCGGATTGAATTGCTTGGCGGGATTCATCCGAGCATCTCCTCGAATTGCGACACGGCGCCCTTGGTCAGCAGCACGTTGTTGAAACGGACGAGGCTAACGGGGTCGACTTCGCGGGTTTCCAGCACCAGGACGTCCGGCAGATTGCGCGACGACAGAAACACGTTGTCGTCCAGCTTGTCGGTGACGACCAGCAAGGTGCCAGAAAATCCGAGCGCCTTCATCTTTTGCGCGAAGAGCTTCGTCTTCGGGGCGTCGATGGCGATCTCTTCGATCACCGACAACCGGCCCTCGCGGACCAGTTGCGACAGGATCGACGCGATGCCCGCGCGATACATCTTGCGGTTGACCTTCTGCGAGAAATTCTCGTCCGGTGAATTCGGGAATATCCTGCCGCCGCCGCGCCACAGCGGACTGTTGGCCTGTCCCGCGCGCGCGCGTCCCGTGCCTTTTTGCGCCCATGGCTTCTTGTGCGACTTGTTGATGTCGGCACGGCCCTTTTGCGCGCGATTGCCGCTGCGCGCATTGGCCTGGAATGCGGTGACGATCTGGTGGATCAGCGCCTCGTTGTAGTCGCGGGCGAACAGCGTGTCCGATCCGGCGACCGTGGCCGACGGCTGGCCCTGGTCATTGATGAGCTTGAGATCCATCGTCACGCCCCCTTCCTGGCCGGCGTCTTCACCGACGGCCGGACGATGATGTGGCCGCCGTCGGCGCCGGGCACACAGCCCTTGACCAGAAGCAGGCCGCGCTCGACGTCGACGCGAACGACCTTCAGGGTCTGCACCGTCCGCGTGGCGTTGCCGTGCTGGCCCGCCATCCGCTTGCCCGGAAAAACGCGTCCCGGGTCCTGCGCCATGCCGATCGAGCCGGGCGAATTGTGCGAACGCGAGTTGCCGTGCGACGCGCGGTTCGAGCTGAAGTGATGGCGGCGGATCACCCCGGAGAAACCGCGGCCCTTCGTGGTGCCGGTAACGTCGACCAGTTCGCCGACCTTGAAGGTCTCGACGCTGATCGTCTCGCCCACCTTGAGGCTCGCGAGCACCTCCGGCGCCACCGGAAATTCGCGCAGCAGCTCGCCGCCTTCCACACCCGCCTTCGCGAAGTGCCCGGCCTGCGGCTTGGTGACGCGCGAGGCGCGCCGCTTCCCGTACGTGACCTGGACGGCCGAATAGCCGTCGGTCGCGGGGGTCTTGATCTGCGTGACGCGATTGTTGGCGACGTCGAGCACCGTCACCGGAACGGCGGCGCCGTCGTCGGTGAAAATGCGGGTCATGCCAACCTTGCGCCCGACAAGTCCGAGAGTCATCTTCGTTTTCCTTTCAAGGCCGCCGATTACGATTGACCGGCGGCTCACGTTGGACAGCTACGTCAACTTCAGATTCAAATTCGACCGCAACTTCTTTTGCCACGGAGTACACGCAGTAAATGGAGTAAAAATGGAGTAAACCTCGGATCCGCTTTTGAATTCCTCCGTGTACTCCGTGGCTAATGATTTGCCTACTGCAGCTTGATTTCGACGTCGACGCCGGCGGGCAGATCGAGCTTCATCAGCTGGTCCACCGTCTTGTCCGTCGGGTCGATGATGTCCATCAGCCGCAGATGCGTCCGGATCTCGAACTGGTCGCGCGACGTCTTGTTGACGTGCGGCGAACGCAGTACGTCGTAACGCTCGATCTTCGTCGGCAGCGGCACCGGGCCGCGCACGACGGCGCCCGAACGCTTCGCCGTTTCGACGATTTCCTGCGCCGACTGGTCGATCAGCTTGTAATCGAACGCCTTGAGCCGGATGCGGATGCGTTGGTTGTTCATCAAATCCTCACTGGGCCTTCACCCTTGGAAAAACCGCGGCTTGCGCATTCGGTTTTTCGTTGCTGGTTTTTCGTTGCTGGTTTTTCGTTGCTGATTCTTCGTTGCTGGTTTTTCGTTGCCGTTTCCTCACGAAAGGCACCGGGCCGTCCCGGGCATTTCGCGCTCGCTGCTTCCGTTCCCGCGAAAAGCAGGTTTCTGCTTTTCGTCGTTATTCGATGACTTTCGCCACCACGCCGGCGCCCACCGTGCGCCCACCCTCGCGGATCGCGAAACGCAATCCCTCTTCCATCGCGA
>JAAFGU010000425.1 GCA_010365205.1 Aromatoleum sp.
CGAGGCGCTCACGCTGGAAAAATCACCGGCGGGTTTGTTGGTCCCGCTCGCGTGGCCGGCCGAACTGCCCGCGGTCGATCAATTCCGCGTGACGCTGGCGCTATCCGATGCCACGCTGCCGGTTCGCATCCGCCGCCTCGCGCTGTATCCGCCGGCCGCCACCTCGTCAGCCGCGCGACCTTCGATCAGGCGCTAGCGGCCAGCCCGCGGATTCAGGGCGCCGGCCGCTTGCGGAACAGCACCGCGCCTTCCTGCATCCACTCGCGCTTGAGATCGGGCGACATCCCGCCGTCGGTCTCGTCGATCACGGCCCATGCCCATGCCGGCAACGCGTCCGGCGGCAATGCGGCGCCGAGTTTCAGATGCACGGCCGCCTGGTTGTGCAGCGGCGTGTCGGCGGCGTTGAGCGGGTAGACGATGAGTTCGGCCCAGCCCTGCTCGTCGCGGATGCGCTCGAAATACGAACGCGTGAACATCCACTTGTCGTCGAGCTCGCGGAAGATCGGGTCGCTGCGGGGACGCTGGCGCACCGTGTAATCGGCGACCATCCGCTCGAGGAAGCGCATGCCCTCGGTCTTGCGTTCGGCCGCCGAGGCCTGCGCGAGCACGCGCTGGTAGGTGAGCTTCAGAATCACGTTGCCCGCCTCGAAGGGCTCGAAGAAGATCGCCCAGCCGCCCGGGCGCAGCGCGCGGTGGCACGATGCGAGCACCAGCGCGGGATCGAGTATGTGGTGCAGGATCGCGGCGCCGACGGCGAGATCGGCCACGCCCGCCCGGTAGTTCGCAGCCGACGCGTCGGCTGCGACCAGACCGAAGCGCTGCGGCCGATCGGCGCGCTTGACGATGAAGTCGCGCAGGATCGCCAGCAGCTGCGGACTGATGTCGGTGGCGACGATCGTCGCGTCCGGAAAGCGGTCGGCGAGTGGGAGCACCGAATTGCCCGATCCCGACCCGATATCGATGATCGTCGCGGGCTCGCCCAGGTCATGCGCGGCGGCGAGCGCGTTGTCGATCAGATAGCGCCAGTAGGCGACGTCCAGATACGCCCGGTGGTACGCTTCGGCGTTGTCGAGAAACTGCGCGGTGACCCCGACCTTGGCCGCGCCGACTGCGCTGGCAGGGGTCAGGATGCCGCGGAAACGGGTGTCCTCGGCGCCGAGGTCGACCAGCGCTTCGGCGAAAATGTCATCGACCCGCATCGGCCCCGTCCCCTGGGTAAGCGACTCGCGCGCCGAGAACGCTAACGCTCGTCGGCCTTGATCTCGACGTAGGCGCGGTCGCGCATCTGCCGCACCCAGTCCTGGAATGCCTCGTCCGATTTGCGCTGGCGCAGCGCCTGCCGCGCGCTCTCGCGCTGGCGCTCGGCGGTGACGTCCTGCGAGCGCCGCTCCAGCACCTGGATCAGGTGCCAGCCGAACGGCGTGCGCACCGGCTGTGAAAGCTCGGCCGGCTTCAGCTTGGCCATCGCCTGCTCGAAATCAGGCACCGTGTCTCCCGGCGACACCCAGCCGAGATCGCCGCCCTTGCTCGCGGTGCCATCGTCGGAGTTCAGCTTCGCCTGATCCTCGAAGTTGCCGCCGGTCTCGATCCGCTCGCGGATCCGGTCGATCTTTGCCTTGGCGTCGGTTTCCGACGTGATTTCGCTGACCTTGATCAGAATGTGGCGCGCGCGCGTCTGCTCGACGACCGTCTGCTGGACGCGGTTGCGCGTCTCCAGCAACTTGACGATGTGGAATCCGCTGGCCGAGCGCAGCAGCTCCGAGACTTCGTCGTTTTTCATTCCGCGCACGGAATCGGCGAAGACGGTGGGCAATCGTGCCGGCGCGCGCCAGCCGAGGGTGCCGCCCTGCAACGCATCGGGCGCGTCGGAAAAACCCGCCGCGACCTGCGCGAAGTCGGCGCCGCCCCGAATCTGCTTCAATGCTTCTTCGGCGCGACGACGCTTGGCCTCGATCTGTTCGGGCGATGCCTGCTCGGGCACCAGCACCAGCACGTGGGCGATTCGATATTCGGTGTCGCCCCCGGTCTGGGCGTTGACCGTCGCCAGGAAATGGTCTACCTCGGCGTCGCTGACCGAGATCCGGCTCTCGACCTCGCGGTCGCGCAGCCGCTGGACGAGGATTTCGTTGCGGATGTCCTCGCGATACTTCGCGTACGGGATGCCTTCCTTCTCGACGGCCTGCCGGAACTGTTCGGGCGTGAGCTTGTTCTCCTGCGCGATCCGCTGGATCGTCCGCTCGACGGTCACGTCGTCGGCGCGCAGGCCGTTTTCCTTGGCCATCTGCAGCAGCACCCGTTCGGTGATCAGCCGGTCGAGCAGTTGTTTCTCGAGGACGTCCGGCGCCGGCGCCGCGACGTTCTGCGCCTTCATCTGCGCGGACACGATCCGCTTCTGCTCGTTGATCTCGAACTGCGTGAGCGCCTCGTCGTTGACGATCGCGACGACGCGGTCGAGTGGAACGGCACGGTCGAGGGACGCCGCCGGGCGGGACGGCACGGCGGGCGCGCGGGGCGCCGTCGGCGGCGTT
>JAAFGU010000426.1 GCA_010365205.1 Aromatoleum sp.
AGGACCACGCCGCGCGCCGCGCACTCGCGCGCCATCGCCTGCGTGATCGCGCCCATCCCGCCCTTCGCGTGGCCCCACTGTCCGCGTTGGCCGTTGACCTCGCCGAACACGTGATGCAGCAGAACGTAGGCGGAACCCGCCGCGTAGGGGCTCGCAAAATTGCCGACCACCGCATCGAACCCGAGCGCGGCCTTGATCGGCCCGGACTCGAACCAGTGGTCCAGAATTTCACCCGCGCTTTTGGTAAAAAGATCGACGACGTCGCGCTGACCCGCGCGATCGAGTCGGCGAAAGCGCTTGGCGAGCTTCCAGGCGTCGAGCACGACCTGCATGCCGCCACCGGCGTTGGGCGGCGTCGCGGCAATCAGATCGCGCAGCACGTCGGCGACGCGATCGAGCATGGCGTAATAGGCGGGCAGCCGATCCGCGTCGCGGGGCGAGAACCGCGCGACCTCGGCCTGCGTCGCCGCGAGGCCGCCGCCGATCTTGAGATAGTTCCCGCCGGCGTGCCCGCCCTCCGGCAACGGAAGAAAATTCGAGAACGGTCGCAGCACGAATTCGACGCCGTGAGCGGCGAGCTTCAGGTCACGGATCACGCCGGGATCGAGCAGGCTCACCGTATAGCTCGCGGTCGAATTGCGAAACCCCGGGTGAAACTCCTCGGTGACCGCGGCGCCGCCGAGCACGCCGCGGCGCTCCAGCACGCAGACCGAAAGGCCGGCGGCGGCGAGATACGCCGCGCAGACAAGGCCGTTGTGACCGCCGCCGATGATCGCGGCGTCGAAGCGTTGGGCGTTGGCGGTCACGGCGTGGGGATGGACATCGGGGCGTCGGGGTATCGCGGCGTTCCGGAATGCCGATCCTCCGGTGCGACCGGCCGAGTCGCGGACGGCTGCACCGGCGCGGTGGCGCTAGTCGTCGCTCGCTCCCGATGCGACCGTCGAGAAGCCGCAGTCGACGTACGTGATCTCGCCGGTAATGGCACTCGACAACTCGGAAAAGTAAAACGCGGCGACGTTGCCGACCTCGTCGATGGTGACGTTGCGGCGCAGCGGCGCGGCCTTTTCGAAGCGCGACATCAACTTCGAGAAGTTGCCGATGCCGGCGGCGGCGAGCGTCCTGATCGGTCCGGCCGAAATGGCGTTGGCGCGAATGCCCTCGGGCCCGAGACACGCGGCGAGGTAGCGAACGTTCGCCTCCAGACTGGCCTTGGCCAGGCCCATCACGTTGTAGTTGGGCACCGAACGATCGGCGCCCAGGTAGGTCAGCGTGAGCATCGATCCGGCGCGCCCCTGCATCAGCGGCCGCGCGCCCTTGGCCAGCGCGGCGAAGCTGTACGACGATATATCGTGCGCGATGGCGAACGCCTGCCGCGACAGCGTGTCCAGAAAGTCGCCGTTCAGGGCCTCGCGCGGCGCGAAGCCGATCGAGTGCAGCACCCCGTCGAGGGCGCCCCATTCGCCGCGCAGGTCGTCGAAGAGCGTCGCGATGTCGTCGTCGCGCGCGACGTCGCAGGGCAGCACCGGCACCGCGCCGAACTCCGCGGCGATCTTGCTGACGCGGTCCTTCAGCTCGTCGTTGACGTAGGTGAAGGCGAGCGTCGCTCCCTCGCGCTGGCATGCCCGCGCGATGCCGTAGGCAATCGAACGGGTCGAGAGAACACCAGTGATCAGGATCTTCTTGTCGGCGAGAAAGCCCATCGTGACTCCGTGAAATTTGGCGCGGCGCGGTCGGCCGTCAGTGGAAGATCGACGGCGCGGCGCCGATAACGGTGCACGCGATCCGGCGGTTCGGCACCCCCGGCTGCGCGTCGAGCGGCCCGACCGCGCCGTCGTGGATGACAACCGATTTCCCGAGGATGCCGTCGGGTCCATCGACGGCGACGCCGGCGATCCGCGTACTCAACGTCGCCGTGCCTTCGCTGTTTGTCGCGACCGAGACCACCACCGGCGATTTGCCCGGCGGCGCCCAGGGCGCGCCGGCCGAGAATCCGTTGCGCGACGAGCAGTTTCCGGTTGCGTGGATGGCGACGCGGTAGACGCCGGGTCCCGCGCCGGTCACGTGGACCACCATGGTCACCGCGCCGTCCAGACGCTGAAACCCGACCGATCCTTCGACGGCGCTACCGCCGAGCGGGGTCAGCAATCCGCCGACGGCCGGTCCTGTCGTGCCGCCGAACAGAGATGTGCCCGCGTCCTTCATCGCCTGACATCCGGAAAGTGCTACGACCATCATCGCGACCATCGCTGCGAAACCTTGCTGCACGAAGAGTCCTCCCTCGTTTGCACGGTGACGGTGCGCGCGCTTTGCGCCCGCGCCTGGTTCGTGCAGGCCGCAATGATAAGCGAAATGACATGGGAAATGACGAGCGATGACCTCGCCGGCCGCCACAAAGGGGCGTAGTTGGCAATTGAGGCGTCCATGATGCGCCGGGCTCGATTTCCGGCGAGGCCACGGACCCGATAGCCTTCTTCGAACACGCTGCGACGATCCGCAGT
>JAAFGU010000026.1 GCA_010365205.1 Aromatoleum sp.
CGCGGGGAACGCGGCGCCCGCGCGGTTGCCTTCGCCGCCCCGGGCCGCTAGCATTGCAAGGTTGCGCGCCCCGCGGCGCCATGACTTTTCACCGAGGATCCCATGTCCACACCCGCTTCCCGTTTCCGTTCCCGCGCGTTGCGCATCGCCCTGCTCGCCGGCGTCGCCGCGGCGCTGCCCGCATTGTTCCCGGCCAGCGCGGCCGCCAAGGGCACGCTCGTCTACTGCTCCGAGGGCAGCCCCGAAGGGTTCCAGCCGCAGTTCTTCAGCACCGGCACCACGTTCGACGCCGTGTCGGTCCCGATGTTCAATCGCCTGGTCGAGTTCGACATCGGCACCACCAACATCGTGCCGGGCCTCGCCGACTCGTGGACGGTCTCGCCGGACGGCAAGGTGTTCACGTTCAAGCTGCGCAAGGGAGTGAAGTTCCACAGCAACGCCAACTTCAAGCCGACTCGCGATTTCAATGCCGACGATGTGCTGTTCAGCTGGGGCCGGATGGCCGACGACAACAATCCGTTTCACAAGGGCACCGGCGGGCAGACGTACGCGTATTTCGACGACATGGGCATGAAGAACATCGTCGACAAGGTCGACAAGCTCGATCCGCTGACCGTGCGCTTCACGCTCAAGCGGCCCGAAGCGCCGTTCCTCGCCGACATGGCGATGGACTTCGCGTCGATCCTGTCGAAAGAGTATTTCGACGCGATGCTGAAGAAGGGAACGCCCAACGCCGCCGACATTTTTCCCGTCGGCACCGGCCCGTTCGAATTCGTGTCCTACCAGAAGGACGCGACGATCCGCTACAAGGCGTTCGATGCGCACTGGAAGGGCCGGCCCAAGATCGACAACCTCGTCTACGCGATCACCCGCGACGCGACGGCGCGGTATGCCAAGCTGAAGACCGGCGAGTGCCACATCATGGCGTTTCCGAAGCCCGCCGATCTGGCCGAAATGCAGAAGGATCCGACGTTGAGCGTGCAGCAGAAGGAAGGCCTCAACATCGGCTATATCGCGTTCAACACCGAGAAGAAACCGTTCGACAACAAGCTGGTGCGCCAGGCGCTCAACATGGCGACCAACAAGGAGGCGATCCTGAAGGCGGTGTACCAGGGGCAGGGTCAGGTCGCGAAAAACCCGATTCCGCCGATCCTGTGGAGCTACAACAACGCCGTCAAGGACTACGCGTACGACCCGGCGAAGGCGAAGGAATTGCTCGCGCAGGCGGGCTACCCCAATGGCTTCGAGGTCGAGCTGTGGTACCTGCCGGTCACGCGTCCCTACAATCCGGACGGCAAGCGGATGGCCGAACTGATCCAGGCGGACTGGGACAAGGTCGGCGTCAAGGCCAAACTGATCACCTACGAATGGGCCGAGTACCGCAAGCGCAGCAAGACCGGCGAACAGTCGGTGATGATGTTCGGCTGGTCGGGGGACAACGGCGACCCGGACAACTTCTTCGTCCCGCTGCTGGGCTGCGAAGCGGTCAAGGGCGGCGGCAACGTTTCCCGCTGGTGCAACAAGGCGTTCGAAGACCTGATCATCAAGGCCGCACAGACGCCGAAGCAGGCCGACCGTGCGAAGCTGTACGAGCAGGCGCAGCTGATCTTCAAGGAAGAGGCGCCGTGGATCACCGTCGCGCACTCGATCCGCTTCGACCCCGTGCGCAAGGAAGTGAAGGGATACAAGATGGACGCGACCGCGCACCATTTCTTCAACAACACCGACCTGACGAAGTAACGCGGGCGGCGCTTGCGCGCGTCGGCCCGGCGATGAACCTCTCCGCGGCGCGGGGAGGTTTGCGCGATTCCGCCCATGGCGACGCGCTTGCGGCAGCGCGGAAGCCGCGTCGTAGCTGCGGCGGTCGGATCCGGCCCGCCTGAGCCATGTTCACGTTCCTGTTGCGCCGTGTCGCGCTGATTGTCCCGACGTTCATCGGCGTGACCGTGCTTGCGTTCGCGCTGATCCGGCTGATCCCGGGCGATCCGGTCGAGAATCTGTCGGGCGAACGGGGAATGGATCCGGAGCGCCGGCTGCGGCTCTTGCACGAGTTCGGCCTCGACAAACCGCTGCCGGTCCAATATGGCGAATACTTGGGCCATGTGCTGCAGGGCGATCTGGGGACCTCGCTGACGACGCACGAACCCGTATTGACGGAATTTCTCACGCTGTTCCCGGCGACGATCGAGCTCGCGTTCTTCGCGATGATCTTCGCGGTGGGCATCGGACTTCCGGCCGGCATCCTGGCCGCGCTGAAGCGCAATACCGTCGCTGACTACGCGGTGATGGGTGTATCGCTGACCGGCTATTCGATGCCGATCTTCTGGTGGGCGCTTCTGCTGATCCTGTTCTTCTCGGTGCAGCTGGGCTGGACGCCGGTGTCGGGGCGGATCGCCGTGCAGTTCGACATTCCCACGGCGACCGGCTTCATGCTGATCGACGCGCTGCGCTCGGGGGATCCGGGCGCCTTCAAGTCGGCCGTTTCGCACCTGATACTGCCTTCGATCGCGCTGGGCACGATCCCGCTCGCCGTCATCGCGCGGATGACCCGCTCGTCGATGCTCGAAGTGCTGCGCGAGGACTATGTGCGCACCGCCCGCGCCAAGGGCCTGCCGCATTGGCAGGTGGTGCTGGTCCATGCGCTGCGCAATGCGCTGATCCCGGTGATCACCGTCATCGGGCTGCAGGTGGGTCTGCTGCTTTCGGGCGCGATCCTGACGGAGACGATCTTTTCGTGGCCGGGCGTGGGCAACTGGCTGATCCACGGCGTGCAGTCGCGCGACTATCCCGTCGTGCAGGGCGGGATCCTGCTGATCGCGACGATCGTGATCTTGGTCAACCTGATCGTCGATCTCCTCTACGGCGTGATCAATCCGAGGATCCGGCATGCCTGAAGCCGCCGCGAGCGCCGTCTCCGACACTCCGGCCGTCGCGGGCCCGCTGCGCGAGTTCTGGCAATCGTATGCACAGAACCGCGGCGCGATCATCGGCGTGACGCTGGTTCTGCTGCTGATCGCGCTTGCGCTCGGCGCAGATTTCGTCGCGCCGCATCCGCCGAACGAGCAGTACCGCGAGTTTACGCTGACGCCGCCGATGTGGGACGAGGGCGGCAGCTCGCGCTTCGTTCTCGGCACCGATCCGGTGGGACGGGACATGCTGTCACGCCTGATTCACGGCACCCGGCTGTCGCTGGTGATCGGCTTCATCTCGGTGGCGATCTCGCTGGTGATCGGCGTGACGCTGGGGCTGGTCGCCGGCTATTTCCGCGGCCTGACCGAGACGGTGATCATGCGCTTGATGGACGTGATGCTGGCGCTGCCAAGCCTGCTGCTCGCGATCGCCGTCGTCGCGATTCTCGGGCCGGGGCTTGCCAACGCCATGTACGCGATCGCCATCGTGCTGCTGCCGCACTACGTGCGGCTGACGCGCGCCGCGGTGATCGCAGAAGCCGGAAAGGAATACGTCGCGTCGTCGAAAATCGCCGGCGCCGGCACCTGGCGCCTTATGTTCAACACGATTCTGCCCAATTGCACGGCGCCGTTGATCGTTCAGGCGACGCTGGGATTTTCCTCGGCGATTCTCGATGCGGCGGCGCTCGGCTTTTTGGGACTGGGCGCCCAACCGCCGACGCCGGAATGGGGCTCGATGCTGGCGAGCGCGCTCGAGTTCATCCAACGCGCGCCTTGGGTCGTCACCTATCCGGGTCTGGCGATCCTCGTGACCGTGCTGGCGTTCAACCTGATGGGTGACGGCCTGCGTGATGCGCTCGATCCGAAGCTGAAGCGGTAGCGATCAGGGCAAACTTGCCGCGAACTCATGCCCCTCCTCGACATCGAAGGCCTGACCGTCGAATTCGGTACCGAAGCCGCGCCCTTTGTCGCGGTGGACCGGGTCGACCTCGGCATCGAGGCGGGCGAGATCGTCGGCGTCGTCGGCGAGTCCGGCTCCGGCAAGAGCGTGACCGCGCTGGCGCTGATGGGCCTGATCGATTTTCCGGGCCGTGTCACGGCCAGACGGATGGCCTTCGCGGGGCGCGACCTGCTGCAGCTTTCCGAGCGCGAGCGCCGGGCGCTCGTCGGCAAGGACATCGCGATGATCTTCCAGGATCCGCTCGCGAGTCTCAACCCGTGCTTCACCGTCGCCTTCCAGTTGATGGAGACGCTGCGCGTGCATGGCAACGAGCGCGAGCGCGGCTCGTCGAAGTTGCGCCGCGCCCGCGCGCTCGAGCTCCTGCAGCAGGTCGAGATTCCCGACGCCGGCGCGCGGCTCAACGCCTATCCGCATCAACTCTCCGGCGGGATGGCGCAGCGGGTGATGATCGCGATGGCGATCGCGTGCAATCCGAAGCTTCTGATCGCCGACGAGCCGTCGACGGCGCTCGACGTCACGGTACAGGCGCAGATCCTGGCGTTGCTGACGAACCTGCAGAAGGACCGGGGGATGGCGCTGCTGCTGATCACGCACGACCTCGCCGTCGTGGCCGAAACCGCGCAACGCGTCGTCGTCATGTATGCGGGGCAGCAGGTCGAGACCGGGCCGGTGCCGGGCCTGTTCGAGGCGCCGCGGCACCCGTACACCCAGGCGCTGCTCGCGGCGCTGCCCGAACACAACCTCGAACGGGCGCGACTGACGGCGATTGCGGGAATGGTGCCGGGTCAGCACAATCGGCCTTCCGGTTGTCTCTTGTCGCCGCGTTGTGCGTACGCCACCCCGCGCTGCCGCGCCGAGCAACCGATGCTGGAAGGCGACGCCGCGCGGCGCGTGCGCTGCTTCTTTCCGCTGGACGCGTCGGGACACCCGACCCGAGGCTGGCGGCCCGACTCTGTGCCGGCCCTGGGCTGAGCTCGCCATGACCGCTCCGGCCACCGGCGACGCGCCACTGCTCGAAGCGCGTGAACTGGCGCGGCACTATGTGGTGTCGCGCGGTTTCATGAAGCCGAAGGGCACAGTCCGTGCGCTCGACGGCGTGTCGTTCGCCGTGCGCGCGGGCGAGACGCTGGCCGTCGTCGGCGAATCAGGTTGCGGCAAGTCGACGCTCGCGCGGCAGGTGACGATGATCGAGCGTCCGACTTCCGGCGCGTTGCGCCTGGGCGGCGTGGACGTCGCGACCGGCGATGCCGCGACGCTGAAGCGCATGCGCCCGCTGGTGCAGATGGTGTTCCAGAATCCGTACGCGTCGCTCAATCCGCGCAAGAAGGTCGGCACGCTGCTCGAGGAGCCGCTGGCGATCAATCTCGACCTCGACCGAGCGGCCCGGAGGGAGCGAGCCGACGCGATGATGGCGAAGGTGGGATTGCGCCCCGAGCACTACCATCGGTATCCGCACATGTTTTCGGGCGGCCAGCGGCAGCGCATTGCCGTCGCCCGGGCGCTGATGCTCAATCCGCGGCTGGTCGTGGCGGACGAGCCGGTGTCGGCGCTGGATGTCTCGATCCAGGCTCAGGTGCTGAACCTGTTGATGGACCTGCAGCAGGAAACGGGAATCGCGTATCTCTTCATTTCGCACAACCTGCAGGTGGTCCGCCACATCGCTGACGCGGTATTGGTCATGTACCTCGGCCGGACCGTCGAGGCCGGACCGAAGCAGGTCATCTTCACCCGTCCGGCGCACCCGTACACGCGCGCGCTCCTCGCCAGTACACCCGTGCTCGACCCGCGACGTCGGCGCGAGCGGATCGTGCTGCAGGGCGAGCTGCCGTCGCCGCTCAATCCACCCTCAGGCTGCGCCTTCCACATGCGCTGTCCGTATGCGATCGAGCGCTGCCGGACCGAGGTGCCGCTGCTGGAGCCACTGGGTGGGGCGATGGTCGCCTGTCACCGCGCGGCGGAACTCAACGCCTGAGCCCGCAGGCGCGCGGGGAGCTGCGCCGAGCGCCGGCGAGCAGGGTTCGTCGGGTGGCGCTCATTGACGCTCCCGAAGCGTTTCGGCATCATCGGCCGGCGCTCCGACCGCCGGCTGCCTGCCGCCGGCCCCGGGCGCAATCGTCGGGAAACCACCGGCTCCCTTGCTCGCCTTCGTCCTCCGTCGCATCGTGCAGTCGGCCGCCGTGATGGCGGTTGTCGCGCTGATCGCATTCGCCCTGTTCAACTTCACCGGCGACCCCGTGGCGTCGATGGTCGGTCCGGAGGCGACGCTCGAGGAGCGTGCGCGGCTGCGCACCGAGCTCGGTCTCGACCGGCCATTCTGGATCCAGTTCGGACATTTCGTCGGCAATGCGGCGCAGGGCGAATTCGGCCGGTCGCTGCGTCAGGGCCGCAAGGTGTCGGCGCTGCTCAAGGAACGGCTGCCGGCCACACTCGAGCTCTCGCTGGTCGCCGCCATGCTTGCGCTGGTCGTCGGGATTCCGCTCGGCGTCTACACGGCGCTTCGGCGCAATACGTGGCTGTCGCAGCTGCTGCTCGCCGGATCGCTGATCGGCGTCAGCCTGCCGACGTTCCTGATCGGGATCCTGCTCATACTGGTCTTCGCGGTGATCCTGGGCTGGCTGCCGTCGTTCGGTCGCGGCGATACCGTCGCGCTCGGCTGGTGGACCACGGGGCTGCTGACCGCAAGCGGTCTCAAGGCGTTGATCCTGCCCGCGATCACGTTGTCGCTGTTTCAGATGACGCTGATCATGCGGCTGGTGCGTGCGGAGATGCTGGAGGTGCTGCGTACCGACTACATCAAGTTTGCCCGCGCCCGGGGCCTGTCCGATCGGACGATCCACTTCGGCCATGCATTGAAGAACACGCTGGTTCCCGTGATCACGATCACCGGGCTGCAACTGGGCGCCATCATCGCGTTCGCGATCATCACCGAAACCGTGTTCCAATGGCCGGGCATGGGTCTGCTCTTCATCCAGGCGGTGAACTTCGCCGACATCCCGGTGATGGCGGCCTATCTCTGTTTCATCGCGTTGGTGTTCGTCACTCTGAACCTCATCGTCGACCTCCTCTACTACGCGGTCGATCCCCGCCTGCGCATCGAACGCGCCGCTGCCCACTGAACAGCATGACCAATCCCGTCGAACACATACGCCGCTGGCACGACGAGTTCACGTCGTTCCGCCGCGACCTGCACGCGCATCCGGAGCTCGGCTTCGAGGAGCACAGGACCGCCGAGAAGGTGTGCGAACGGCTGCAGGCGCTCGGCGTCGAATTCCATCCCGGCATCGGCAAGACCGGCATCGTTGCGGTGATTTGCGGCCGCAGCGATGCGAGCGGCCGCGCGGTGGGGCTGCGTGCCGACATGGACGCGTTGCCGATGCAGGAGGAGAACGGATTCGCGCACAAGTCGCGCTACGACGGCCGGATGCACGGCTGCGGCCACGACGGGCACACGACGATGTTGCTCGCGGCCACGCGCTACCTGCACGAGACGCGCAACTTCGACGGCACCGCGTATCTGATCTTCCAGCCCGGCGAGGAGGGCTACGCGGGGGCGAAGGCGATGATCGCGGACGGATTGTTCGAGCGGTTTCCGGCGGAGCAGGTCTACGCGCTGCACAACTGGCCCGGACTGCCGCCCGGACAGATCGGCATCACGCCCGGCCCGGCGATGGCCGCGGCCGACCGCATCGAGATCACCATCGACGGCCGCGGCGGTCACGGCGCGCATCCGCATGCGGCAATCGACCCAGTGCTTGTCGCCGGTCACATCATCACCGCGGCGCAGTCGATCGTCAGCCGCAACGTGAGTCCGATCGACACCGCCGTCGTCAGCATCTGCGCGATGCAGGCGGGCAATCCCGGCGCGATGAGCGTGATTCCGGCGCATGCGACGCTGGTTGGCACGGTCCGCACCTTCCGCCCGGCGACGCAGGACATGATCGAGCGGCGCTTGAACGAACTCGTACCCTCGATCGCGGCCGCGTTCGGCGCCGCAGCGACGCTGCGCTACGAGCGCGTTTATCCGGCGACGATCAATCATGCGCGTGAGGCCGGGTTCGCGGCCGACGTCGCCGAGTCGCTGGTCGGTGCCGCCAACGTCGTGCGCAATCTCGATCCGTCGATGGGATCGGAGGACTTTTCGTTCATGCTGCAGGCGAAGCCCGGCGCGTTCGCGCGCCTGGGCCAGGGCGGCGCCGAGGGCGGCTGCTTCCTGCACAACAGCACGTACGACTTCAACGATGCGGTGATTCCGCTCGGCGCCGGCTATCTCGCATCACTGGCGGAGCAAGCGATGCCGCTCGCGCCGAAGTGAGCGCCGCCGTGGGAGCGGCCCGACACTTTTCGCGTACCTACGTCGAGGCGCGCGACAAATTCCTCGGGGCTACCCGAGTGTGTGGAATTGCGGTCAAAACGCATTCGCTGCCGGACCTGCGCGGTGCCGACGGCGAGTCATTGGCGATGGATGTCGCGCGGCTGGGCGACGCGGGCGCGCCCGGCATGCTGATGCTGTGGTCGGCCACACACGGCATCGAAGGCTATTGCGGTTCTGGTTGTCAGACGGGCCTCCTGAACGACGACGCGTTCATCGGAGCGGCCGCCGCCGCCGGGGTTGCAGTGCTCTTCGTGCACGCGGTCAATCCTCACGGATTCTCGTTCGGCCGGCGGGTCAACGAGGACAATACCGACTTGAACCGAAACTTCCGCGAATTCGCCGCGCCGGCGCCGGTCAATGCCGCGTACGCCGAGATTCACCGGCTGCTGCTGCCGGCGACGTGGCCGCCGGACGCCGCCGACGAAAGGGAACTCGGCGCGTGGATCGCCGCGCACGGCGAACCTGCCTACCAGGCGGCCGTCAGCGGCGGCCAGTACGCGTTTCCCGACGGGCTGTTTTATGGCGGCACCGGTCCGTCCTGGAGCAATCGGACGCTGCGTTCGGTGCTGCGCGTCCATGCGGCGCGGCGTATGTCCCTCGGCCTGATCGATTTCCACACCGGACTGGGTCCGCGCGGACACGGCGAGAAGATCTTCAACGGCGCCAACGTGGCGGCGGACATCGCTCGCGCCCGTTCCTGGTGGGGAGCCGACGTGACCTCGTTCCACGACGGCTCGTCGACATCGGCGCCGCTGGTGGGCGTCAATTACAACGCCGTCTACGACGAATGCCCCGGCGTCGAATATGCCGGCATCGCGCTCGAATTCGGAACGCTGCCGCTGCGGGCGACGCTGCAGGCGCTGCGGGCCGACCACTGGCGGCACAACCATCCGGAGGCGCCCGCCGCGCTCGCGACCGCGATCAGGCGAGAGGTGCGCGAGGCGTTCTATGTCGAAGCCGACGATTGGAAGGAGATCGTCTACGCCCAGGCGCGGGTGGCGGCGCTGGCGGGAATCGCGCGGCTCGCGCGGTCGATGTCGGGTTGAGCCGGGCGGGAAGCCACCGTGATGCCATTGCCCATCGACCGGTCGTCCGACGTGCACGGCTGCCGGTACCGCCAGGCAGCGCCAAGCGGCGACCTGCACCATCCGTTGATGTCGGCGATGCGGCACTTGCCGGCGTGCCGTGGTGCAGCGACGTCGAACCCGGTCCCGCCGGGTAGCGAACGATGAACGACCTGTCTACCGGCGATACGATCGCTGCGGCTGCGCCGTCGCTGGCCGACCGGCTGCGAGCCGCCGCAAACGGCGATGTGGCGTGGAGCTTCCGCCACTCCCCCGTCGCGATCGTCTCCGCGATCGTGCTGGCTGTGTGTCTCGGTGGGGCGCTGTTGGCGCCGTGGATCGCGCCGCACAACCCGTTCGACTTGAGGACGCTCAACCTTCTCGATGCGCTGGCGCCGCCGGCTTGGCTGGTAGACGGCAGAACAGCTTACCTTCTGGGCACCGACGACCAGGGCCGCGACCTGCTGTCGGCGATCATGTTCGGCGCCCGCATTTCGTTACTTGTGGGGCTGGCGTCGGTTGCGCTGGCGATGCTGCTCGGCGTCACGCTGGGACTCGTCGCCGGATACGCCGGGGGCAGGATCGACGCCGTCATCATGCGCATCGCCGACGTCCAGCTGTCGTTTCCGGCAATCCTGATCGCACTGCTGATCGACGGCGTCGCACGCGCGGTGCTGCCGCGCGATGCGCACGGCACTCAGGCGATCGGCGTGCTGATCCTCGCCATTGGCGTATCGAACTGGGTCCAGTACGCGCGAACCGTGCGCGGCTCTACGCTGGTCGAAAAGAACAAGGAATATGTGCAGGCGGCGCGGGTGATCGGCATTCCGCCGCTGACGATCATGCGGCGGCACCTGCTGCCGAACGTGCTGGGACCGGTGCTGGTGCTGGCGACGATCAACATCGCGACGGCTATCATCACCGAGGCGACACTCTCGTTCCTGGGAGTGGGCGTGCCGCCGACGCAGCCCTCGCTCGGCACGCTGATCCGCGTCGGCAACGACTTCCTGTTTTCGGGCGAGTGGTGGATTACGGTCTTTCCGGGCGCCGCGCTGGTGATCATGGTGCTGGCGATCAACCTGCTCGGAGACTGGCTGCGCGACGCGCTGAACCCGAAGTTGCGCTGAAGAGTTGCTCGGGGCATTTGCGAAGAGGAGAACGACGATGAGGAAAACGCTGCTGCTGGCATTGCCGCTCGCGTTGGCCGGTTGTCAGACCTGGGGCCCCACGTGGAGCGAAGTGACCGGCGCGCGCTGGAACCGCGCCATTCTGGACCGCCGTCCGGCGATCATCGAGCGCGTCGACGACACGGGTGCGTTCGCGCAAAGTCCGATCAAGATCGAACCGGGCAAGCACCGGGTCGTGCTGCGGGGGCCGGACCCGAAGCGCCCCGGTGGCGGCACCCTGCGCGAATTCGCGCTCGACGCCCAGCCATGCAAGCGCTACTACCTCAACGCGCAGTTCAAGAACAACATCGAGCCCGACTGGACGCCGGTCATCGATTATGTCGACGACATCGCGGGTTGCAGGATCGACGCGAAGAAGTAGCCGCTTGCGCTCTGCCGCGCCGTCCGCTCCGAATCCCGCCGTGCACGCCGAGCCGCTGCTCGCCGTCGATCGGCTGCGGGTCGAGTTTCCGACGCGCCACGGCACGCTCATCGCCGTCCACGACGTTTCGTTCGACATCGCCGAGGGCGAAGTTCTCGGCGTCGTCGGCGAATCGGGCGCCGGCAAGTCGATCACCGGCGCCGCGGTGATCGGCCTCATCGATCCGCCCGGGCGGATCGCGGGCGGCGAAATCCGCCTGTCCGGCCGGCGCATCGACAATCTGCCGTACGACGCGATGCGCAAGCTCCGCGGCCGCGAGATCGGCGCCGTGTTCCAGGATCCGCTGACCTCGCTCAATCCGCTGTACACGATCGGCCGGCAGCTGACCGAGACGATTCGCACGCACCTGCCGATGACGGCCGGCGCGGCGCAGGCGCGCGCGGTCTCGCTGCTGGAGGAGGTCGGCATCACCGCGGCGGCACGGCGGTTCGACCAGTACCCGCACCAGTTCTCGGGCGGCATGCGACAGCGCGTCGTGATCGCGCTGGCGCTTGCCGCTCAGCCGAAGCTCATCATCGCCGACGAGCCGACGACCGCACTCGACGTCTCGATCCAGGCGCAGATCATCGAGCTGATCAAGCGCCTCGCCCGCGATCATGGCACCGCGGTGATGCTGGTCACGCACGACATGGGCGTGATCGCAGAAACCGCCGACCGCGTAGCGGTGATGTACGCCGGCAGGATCGTCGAACTCGGCCCGGTCGCCGACGTTATTCATCGGCCGGCGCATCCGTACACGGCGGGCCTGATGGGATCGATCCCGTCGATCAAGGCCGAGCGCGACCGGCTGACCCAGATCGACGGCGCGATGCCGCGCCTCCGCGCGGTGCCGTCCGGCTGTGCGTTCCATCCGCGCTGCCCGCTGGCAATCGAGCGCTGTCGCGTCGAGCGGCCGAACCTCGAGGACGTCGGCGCGACGCGCGCCGCGTGCTGGCGACCGGCGCGCTGAGTGCCAACTGAGGGCGGATTGACGAAAATGAGCGACGCGCTGGTGACGCTGGAGGACGTCGTCCGCACGTTCGACGTCTCGCCGCCCTGGCTCGATCGCGTGCTGGAGCGCCAGCCGCGCGCGTTGCTGCGCGCGGTCGACGGCGTGACCTTGTCGATTGCCAGAGGCGAGACGCTGGGGCTGGTCGGGGAATCCGGCTGCGGCAAGTCCACGCTGGCCCGGGTTATCGTCGGTCTCTACGCGCCGACGGAGGGGCGCGTGATCTTCGACGGCGTCGTGATCGGCGGCGACGGCGCGGGGGCCGCGGCGGCACAACGGGCGGCACGGCGCGGCATGCAGATGATTTTCCAGGATCCGTACGCGAGCCTGAACCCGCGCTGGCGGGTCGCCGACATCGTCGCCGAACCGGTGCGCGCTCTCGCGCCGGATACGCCGCGGGAGGCGATCGACGCGCGCGTCGCCGCGTTGTTGGCGCAGGTCGGGCTTGCGCCAGCGGATGGCGTCAAGTATCCGCATCAGTTCTCCGGCGGCCAGCGGCAGCGCATCTCGATCGCCCGCGCACTGTCGACGCAGCCGCGCTTTCTCATTTGCGATGAGCCGACGTCCGCGCTCGACGTCTCGGTGCAGGCGCAGGTACTCAATCTGATGCGCGACCTGCAGCAGCGAATGGGGCTGACGTACCTTTTCATCTCGCACAATCTTGCGGTCGTCCATCACATTGCCGACCGCGTCGGCGTGATGTATCTCGGACGCATTGTCGAAATCGCGCCCAAGCAGCGTCTGTTCGCACGTCCACGTCACCCCTACACGCGGATGCTGCTCGACGCGGTGCCGGATCTCGCGATGACGGGCGTGTCGCGAGTCGCCGTCGCGGGGGACGTCCCGAATCCGCTGGCGCCGCCCCCCGGCTGTACCTTCCACCCGCGCTGCCCCTGGGCAAACGATCGGTGCCGCCATGAGGTCCCGTTGCTGATGCCGCTCGCCGGCGAGCGACCCGGTGGTGCTGCGGTCGCCTGCCACGCGGTCGAGGAAGGCCGTCTTGACGGCGCCCGGGCTGCGTCCGCGACTTGAGCGCGGGCGCCGCGTCCGGCGCACGAGGACGGGTCCGGCCGGACGGTCGTTTCGGCTATAATTTCGGTTTGTGCGGCCGCCAGCCTTCTCTTCGCCGGGAAACGGGCGGCCCGATCGGGCGAGGTCGTGCGCCGAACGTTCGAAGACGCGACCCGCCGGCTGCGAGACAAGTACGGCAACCCACTTTTCAGTCCCCAATTGCGCCTCACCCAGATCAAGCTCGCCGGGTTCAAGTCGTTTGTTGATCCCACCGCCATCGGCACGCCCGGTCAACTGGTCGGCATCGTCGGCCCCAACGGCTGCGGCAAGTCCAACGTCATCGATGCCGTTCGCTGGGTGCTGGGCGAGTCGAAGGCCTCGGCCCTGCGCGGCGAATCGATGCAGGACGTCATCTTCAACGGCGCCGGCGACCGCAAGCCCGTGGGGCGCGCATCGGTCGAACTTCAATTCGACAACAGCGCCGGCCGCATCGGCGGGCAGTGGGGCCAGTACGCGGAATTGTCGATCAAGCGCGTGCTGACGCGCGACGGCGACAGTTCGTACTACATCAACAACATCCCGGTCCGCCGCCGCGACATCCACGATCTTTTCCTCGGCACCGGCCTCGGTCCGCGCGCCTACGCGATCATCGAGCAGGGAATGATCTCGCGCGTGATCGAGGCGAAACCCGATGAACTGCGCATTTTCCTCGAGGAGGCTGCCGGCGTCTCGAAGTACAAGGAGCGGCGCAAGGAGACCGAGGGCCGTATTGCCGATGCTCGCGAAAACCTGTCGCGGGTCCAGGACATCCGTATCGAGCTCGGGAGCCAGCTGGATAAGCTCGAGGCGCAGGCGAAGATCGCCTCCGAATACCGCGAGCTCGAAGGGCGCCTGAAGACAGCGCAGCAGATGCTGTGGTTCGCCAAGGCGCAGGATGCGGCGAACGCGCGGGAGCGCCACACGACGGCGATCGCCAACCTCGTCGTCGCGCTGGAAGCCGTCCAGGCCGACGTGCGCGCCGCAGAGTCCAAGCTCGAGTCGCTGCGCGCCGATCATTACGCGGCCGGCGACGCGCTGCACGAAAAGCAGGGCGGTTACTATGCCGCCAACGCCGAGGTGACGCGCCTCGAGCAGCAGCTCACGTTCGCGCGGGAGAGCGAGTCGCGCCTGTCGCAGCAGGTCGCGCAACTGACCGAACAGATAGGCGCGCTTGCCGGACAGGAGTCCGCGCTGGTTGACGACCGCAGGGCGGCGAATGCGGCGCTCGAGGCCGCGTTGACCGAGCGCGACGTGACCGCCGCCGAGGAAAAAGCCGCGGCCGACGCGCTTCCGGCATTGGAGCAGAACGTGCGGCAGGCCGTGGCCGCGGCAGCCGAGCTCCAGCAGCAGATCGCGCTGTCCGAGCAGGGCATCCGCGTCGCGGAAACCAATCGCGACAATCTGCAGCGGGGGCTAAACCAATTCGCGCAACGGCGCGAGCGTCTCGAAGGTGAATTGCGAGGCCTCGCCGCGCCGGTCACCGATCAACTGCACGACGTCGAGGACCAGCTGCGGCAGGAAACCGCCGAACTCGAGGCAAAGGAAGCGGCGCTGAACGCGCTGCGGGCGACGGTGCAGGAACTGCAGGAGCACCAGCGTAGCGCGAGCGAGGCGTCGCAGCAGGCGGGACGGCGGTTGGCGGACATCGAGGCGCGGCAACAGGCGTTGGCCGCGCTGCAGGCGAAAATCGGGCAAGGACAGGAAAGCGCGCATTGGCTGGAGCAGAAGGGCCTCGCGAACTCGCCCCGGCTGTGGCAGGCGCTCGACATCGAGGCGGGCTGGGAGGATGCGCTCGAGGCGGTGCTGGGCGAACGACTCAATTCGATCGAGCTCGCGCGTCTGGATGATGTGCTGGGCTGGGCGTCCGGCGCCGCGGGCGAAAAGAGCGGTCCACCGGGCCGCATCGCCGCGTACGCGCCGGTGCCGATCCGCCAGGCTCCCGAAGCGGTTCACGACGCGCTGCTGGCGAAGGTGCGTTTGAAGCAGCCGGAGGCCGCGCGGCTGCTGGCCGACGGGCTTCA
>JAAFGU010000027.1 GCA_010365205.1 Aromatoleum sp.
CGGCGGCGCCTGCGCCTGTGCCGGAGCGGCGATCGAGTACGCCACGGCGAGCGCGGCGGCCGATGGCGCGAGGCACCGCAGCGCTCCGGCGCGAACAAGCACGAGCAGCCGCGCGATCGGGTTCAGAACTGCTCCGCCGCCAGCGCGAGCGCAGAATCTCCGCCGTGCGTCACGGTTTGCGCCAATCCCGCCGCCTGCGGCAGCAGGCAGTCCGCGTAGTAGCGGGCGGTGACAATCTTCGCCGCCATGAAGCGGGCGTCTCCGCTGCCGTCATGCCTATGCGTCGCCGCCAGCAACGCCGCGCGGCCCATCTGCCAGCCACCGGCAACGAGCCCCCACAGCCGCAGATACGGCACCGCGCCGGCATGCGCCGCGCGCGTGTTCTGGGTGAACGCGGGGACGACCCAGTCGATCGCCCTGCGCAACGCGGCCACGGAGTCTTTCAACTGCGCGCCGATGGCTTTGAGATCGGCGTCGGCGTGGCCGGCGAGTTCGTCGGCAACCCGGTCGATGTCCGCCGCGATCGTCTTGGCCACCGCGCCGCCGTCGCGCGCCGTCTTGCGGCCGATCAGGTCGTTGGCCTGGATGCCGGTGGTGCCTTCGTAGATGGTCGTGATGCGCGCGTCGCGGAAGTGCTGCGCGGCACCGGTCTCCTCGATGAAGCCCATCCCGCCGTGCACCTGCAGTCCGAGCGAGGTGAGCTCCTGCGCGACTTCGGTCGAATAGCCCTTGACGATCGGGATCATGAAATCGACGAACGCCTGATGCCGCTGTTTCGCGTTGGCGTCGGGGTGGCGGCCCGCGTTGTCCATCGCCGCGGCGGTGACACAGGCCACCGCGCGCATCGCCTCGATGTTGGCGCGCATGGTCATCAGCATCCGGCGGACGTCCGGGTGGTCGATGATCGGACTGGCCTTTGCGCCCTTGTCGCCGCCGACCGGCTTGCCCTGGACGCGGTCGCGCGCGTAGGCGACCGCGCGCTGGTAGGCGCGCTCGGAAATGCCCACGCCTTCCATGCCGACCGAGAAGCGCGCGAGATTCATCATGATGAACATGTACTCGAGGCCGCGGTTTTCCTCGCCGACAACGTAACCGATCGCGCCGCTCTTGTCGCCGTAGGCCATCACCGCGGTCGGGCTTCCGTGAATGCCGAGCTTGTGCTCGAGCGACACGCAGTGGACGTCGTTGCGCGCGCCGAGGCTTCCATCGTCGTTGACGAGGAATTTCGGCACGACGAACAGCGAGATGCCCTTCACCCCCTCGGGAGCGTCCGGCGTGCGCGCGAGCACCAGATGCACGATGTTGTCGGTGTAGTCGTGCTCGCCGTAGGTGATGAAGATCTTGTTGCCGTAGAGCTTGTACGTGCCGTCGCCCTGCGGCACCGCCTTCGTGCGCACGGCAGCAAGGTCGGAGCCGGCCTGAGGTTCGGTCAGGTTCATCGTGCCGGTCCATGCGCCGGCAACCATCTTCGGCAGGAACCTGTCCTTCAGCGCCTGCGTGCCGCACAGCTCGATCGCCTCGATCGCACCCTGCGTGAGCAGCGGGCAGAGATCGAACGCCATGTTCGACGCGTGCCACATCTCCTCCACCGCGGTCGCCAGGAGCTGCGGCAGGTCCTGGCCGCCATATTCGGGATTCTTGGTAAGTCCGTTCCAGCCGTTGTCGCAGAACTGCTTGTAAGCGTCCTTGAATCCCGGCGGCGTCGTCACGGCTCCGTCGTCGAGGCGCGTCGGACCCTGCTGATCGCCGACCCGGTTGAGCGGGTCGAGGACGTTGGTCGCGAATTTGGCCGCCTCGTCGAGGATCGCAAAGGCGACGTCGGGAGCGGCCTCCTCGAATCCGGGGAGCTCGGCAACCTGCTCCAATCCGGCGAGTTCGGTCAGCACGAACTGCATGTCGGCGAGGGGCGCGTGATAGGTGCTCATCGGAATCTCGACCTCGTGGCGTGTAACGGAAGATCGTTGGTGTGGCTGCGACTGCAGAACAAAACGCCCGGTTGCAGAATCACGTTGACGACGGCCGCACTCGACCGGCGGCCGGGTGGGGGGCGTTCGTGCCCGGCCGCAGGGCCGCGTCGAGCTTGCGCGATTGCGGGCGGCCCCGTCGTTGCAGATTCAGCCCAGTTCGGCCGTCAATTCCGGCACCAGCTTGAACAGATCGCCGACCAGGCCATAATCGGCAATCTGGAAAATCGGCGCTTCCGGGTCCTTGTTGATCGCGACGATCACCTTGCTGTCCTTCATCCCGGCGAGATGCTGGATCGCCCCGGAAATGCCGATCGCGATGTAGAGATCGGGCGCGACGATCTTGCCCGTCTGTCCGACCTGGTAGTCGTTGGGGACGTAACCGGCATCGACCGCGGCGCGCGATGCTCCGATCGCGGCATTGAGCTTGTGCGCGAGCGCGTCGAGCAGCTTGAAATTCTCGGCGCTGGCCAGCGCCCGGCCGCCCGACACCACGACCCGTGCACTGGTGAGCTCGGGCCGGTCCAGCTTGCTGATCTCCCGCCCCGTAACCTTCGCGAGTCCGGTCTCCGCTGCGGCCTCCAGCGTTTCCACGACGGCGCCGCCCCCGGTGGCCGCGGCCGCGTCGAATCCGGTGGCGCGCACCGTAATCACCTTGATCGAATCCTTCGACTGCACCGTCGCGAACGCACTACCGGCGTAGATCGGACGCACGAACGTATCGGGACTCTCGACGCTGATGATTTCAGAAATTTGCGCGACGTCGAGCAGCGCCGCCACGCGCGGCATGACGTTCTTGCCGAATCCGGTGGCCGACGCCAGCACGTGGCTGTAGCCGCCAGCCTTGACCAGCGCGACGACGGTCGCGGCGACGTTCTCGGCGGTCTGATCCGCGAGATGCGCCGCATCGGCGTGCAGCACCTTCGCCACACCGGCCACCTGCGCCGCGGCCTGGGCCGCCGCGCCGGCGTTGCCGCCTGCGATCAGCACGTGGATGTCGCCACCGATCTGTTGCGCGGCGGCGATCGTGTGCAGGGTCGCGCCCCTCAAGGTCGCGTTGTCGTGGTCGGCAAGGATCAGCGTCGTCATTCTCACGGGCCCGTTCAAGTGATCACTTTGGCTTCGTTGCGGAGCTTGGCGACCAGTTCCTTCACGTCCGCCACCTTGCCGCCGCCCTTGCGCTTCGGTGGCTCGACCACCTTCAGCGTCACGAAGCGCGGCGTGACGTCCACGCCCAGTGCCGCCGGCGTGGTGGTTTCCATCGGCTTTTTCTTCGCCTTCATGATATTCGGCAGCGTCGCGTAGCGCGGTTCGTTCAAGCGCAGATCGGCGGTGATCACCATCGGCAATCTCGCCTCGAGCGTCTCCAGCCCGCCGTCCACTTCCCGCTTGACCGTCGCCTTGCCGTCGGCGATGTCGATCCTGGACGCGTAGGCCGCCTGCGGCCAGCCGAGCAGCGCCGCCAGCATCTGACCGGTCTGGTTCGCGTCGTCGTCGATCGCCTGCTTGCCCGCGATGACGATCTGCGGCTGCTCCTTGTCGACGATCGCCTTCAGCAGCTTGGCCACGGCCAGCGGATGCAGGTCGACGTCGGTCTCGACGAGAATCGCTCGATCGGCGCCGAGGGCGAGCGCGGTGCGCAACGTTTCCTGGCACGCCGCAAGGCCGCAGGACACGACGACGATCTCGGTCGCGATGCCCTTTTCCTTCAGGCGCACCGCTTCCTCGACGGCAATCTCGTCGAACGGGTTCATCGACATCTTGACGTTCGCCGTGTCGACACCGCTGCCGTCCGGCTTGACGCGGACCTTGACGTTGTAATCGACGACGCGTTTGACGGGAACGAGGAGTTTCATGGGCGGGTTCGCGGCGGTCGGGGAAAATAGGCAATTATAGCCGCTTGCCGCCGCCGTCCCGCGGCCCCCGATTGGAGGCGTGCCCGTCGGGCCGCCGTGGTCGCAGCGAGCGGCGGGCGCCCACAATGGCCAGTCCCGCCCGCTTCGGGGCAGGTAACGGGGCCAGGTCAAGCGATCAAGGCGGATGACATGGCCTGACCCCATTACGACTTCGGCGGCCGCGGATATTCGACGATCCGCGCCGCCTGCCGCTCGAAGCGGTCGCGCGGCGACAGATGCCGCGCTTGCGATGTCGAGATCAGCGTGTAGTGCCGCAGCGCGGCCAGGCGATCGTGCGTCTCGCTGCACGCGCGGTCATTGGTGACCCACAGTGCAGGTGGCAGGCGCCGCAGGTCGAACGCGCAGGAATAGCTCCGCAGCGTCTTTCGGCCGCGCCGGTCGCTGTACTCATGGAAGTACGACATTGCCAGCTCGCGCAAGCTGCGGTAGACGGGATCGCGGTAGCGCAGCGGCGTGCCGTTAGTCTTGCTGATCGCCCCCCATGCCCCGCCGCGGCGGAACAGCGCGACGACGTGCGGATAGTCGCAGGGATCGCAATCCAGATGCATCACCAGCGGCGGCTCGCCGTGAACCCACAGCGCGCATGCCGCGACGAACGCGCCCTCGATGCAATGCGCGCAGCGATGTGAGAGCACCTCGCGCACGGAGAACACCGTCTCGCCGTCGGGTTCGAAGTTGACCGGCAGTGAATTGAGGAACGCCTGGATCTTTTGCGGCGTCGCCAGCCGCCGCAGCGTCGCGAACTCCGCAGACGCGAGTCCCAGGTATTCGCGGCGGGCGAAGCGCTGCTTCGCAGAGGCGGCCATGGCCGGGTATGCTATCACCGCTGGCGCGCTGGCTGGGCATCGCCGAGGCCGACCTCCGCTACGTGTTCCCCAACATAGGCGCGTTCGCGAACACCAACCTCGGGTTCATGGCCTAGCGTTTGTCTGCGAGCGAGCGCGGTCAGTAGGCGCACATCGCGACCGCGTCCGGCCCGTAACCTTCGGGCACGTAGCCCTTCGCCACCATCGCGTCGCGGATGCCGATGCTCATCGTGTAGCGGTGATTCGTGTCGGCGCGGGCGTTCCAGAGCCGATAGACCGGGACTCGCCCGGACGGGCAGACGCCGCGGTTCGGGTCGGGCATCTCGACATGCATTACCGCCGCCGATTCGTAGACGAACATCGGAAAGGCCGACTTCACGAGGTCGCACTCGGACGGTGACGCCGAGTAGAAATGCGAGTCGCCGTACGGTGGCGGGATGTAGAAGCGGCAGACCGGGCTCGTCACCGTCGACGGCTCCGACAGCGCCCTGAACGTCTCGCCCGTCCGCGCCCATCCCGGAAAGCGGCCCGAATCGAGGGCATCGATATCGGGCTGTAGCGAGCTGACGAAATAATGATCAAGCGACGCGTTGTAGAACTCGACCACGTCGACGATCGCTGCGAAGGTGACGAGGTGCAGCCGGGTGCGACCCGGTGTCCCGGCAAACACGAACTCGGGCTTTCCGGCAGGACCTTGCGGCATCGGAACCGTAATCCGGCCGCCAAGGACAAACTGGGACATCGGGCGGATCGCGGCGGCCGCCGCGGCGTTGAGCGGGATCTCGATGGTCGTCGCGGCGTTGGCAACCGAGTATTTTCGGGTCCCGAACAACGTTCCGGTGCCGAGCGCGGAAAAGTCAAACGGTGTGGAGAGCGACGTCACCTCATAGGTCATCTGGACTGACTGGCTCGCGGTGATGGCGCCGGTGTCCAGCACCAGGCCCGCAGTCACGATCTGGCCGCTGTACGCGGGTACGTTGAAGACGAAGAAATTGCGTATTTCGCCGTCCAGGCAGGTGTTGGACATCGAAACGCCGCAGTTGCCGGCGGCGTAGCCATTGCCCCCCGCGGTACCGTTTCCCGCGCCGGTCTGCTTGATCCAGCCGCGCTGGATCGCGTCGAGATAGATGAGATCCGCCCGCGTCACGGCAGGCGCGACCGCGCAAGCGAAGAGCGCGAACAGCATCGCCGACCGCAGAAGCTTCATTCGTCCTCCTGTCCTGACTACGGCCATTGGACCACGGCGTCACGACCGCCGCCCGCGAGCGGGCGAATCCGGCCGATTGCGCGCCGGATCATGCCACCGCGCGCACGGGGTGTAGGCGATCTGTCGTCCACATTGTCCGAAGCATAACGGGGCGAGCGATTCCTATACACTTTGTCGTTTACCACGTCGACTTTCCGCGCGGGCATAATTTCCCGGCCAGCCTGTGCTGCGGAAGCTGCGTCGCGGAGTCAGCCTCGACGCCCATACCCGGCTGAGCGCGATTGCCAGCGCGCCGATCGGCGTCGATTTGCTTGGTGCGCCATTGCACATGACTGCGTAGTCGCACGATCCGGAATTCGTGCCGGGTCCGCTGATGGAACATGGACACCCGCGGGCGCGACTGCGCCGCGGGTTGGCGTGCTCGTTCGAATCGCGCCACTCAACACCCCCAAGCGGAATCCAGGTGGGGCAGGAGGCGTTACCATCCGTTATCTTTGTCCATTGGGGTGCGAACTGTGGACGCTCAAGCGAAACGGGCTGAAGCATTCAAATCGCTTCACGAGCGACCGGGAATATTCGCCGTTCCCAATCCCTGGGATGCGGGCTCGGCCAAAATGCTCGCCATGCTGGGGTTCGAAGCGCTCGCACGACCAGCGCCGGGTTCGCTTTCTCCATGGGCAGACCCGACGCCGAGGGGGCGATCGATCGCGAGGAAACCCTTGCGAATGCCCGGCAAATTGTGGGCGCGACCTCGCTGCCGGTGTCTGCGGACCTGGAGAATGGATTCGGCGATGATCCCGGCACGTGCGAGGAAACCATCCTCCTTGCGGCCAGGCTCGGACTCGTTGGCGGCTCCATCGAAGACGCAACCGGGCGTGCCGAAGATCCCATTTACGCCTACGACTTGTCGGTCGAGCGCGTACGGGCAGCGGTGAAGGCAGCGCGGTCCTTGCCTTTTCCGTTCGTCCTCACCGCCAGAGCGGAAAATCTGATCAATGGCCGCGCCGACCTGGCGGATACGATTCGCCGCCTTGTGGCCTTCGCGGAGGTGGGGGCTGATGTCCTTTATGCTCCCGGCCTCAAGACGCGGGAGAAAATCGACGCCGTGGTGCGCGCGGTCGCGCCCGCTCCGGTGAACGTGCTTATGGGTCTCGCCGGACCGACACATTCTCTGGACGCGCTCGCCAGCCTGGGAGTGAAACGCGTAAGCCTGGGTTCGTCCCTCGCGCGCGCCGCCTACGGTGCGTTCCTCCAGGCAGCGCGCGAGGTGAAGCAGAAAGGAACGTTCGACCTCGCGCGCGCGGCCGTCCCATATGCGGAAGTCAACGCATGGTTCAAGGATTGAGTCGCGGACTGTCACCCCGCGCACAAGGGGATTTGTGCCGGCGGTCCCTCCCGCGCAGCGCACGCCGATTGACGCATTGCGTCAGGTGGCGGGCATCGCGTGGACTCGCGCCGCAACGCACGCATCGACCGTCATCCCCGATTCCCGCGACCCCGACACTCCCTCTCGACCGCCGCGCCGCGGCCGCGGGTCAACCGGCAAATGCACGCAGAGGAGCGTCCCCATGAGTGCCGACAAGACCATCGAAGCGACCTTCTGTTTCGTCGACATCGCGGGGTACACCGCATTGACGCACACCCACGGCGAATTGGCCGCAGCCAATCTCGTCGACGAGTTTTCGGAAATGATCCGGGCTTCCATTGCGCCGTCGGGCGAATTGCAATCGCTGACCGGCGATTGCGCGTTTGTCGTGTTTCCCGATCCCCTCGCTGCCAAGGATGCGCTGTCTGCCCTCTACAAGCGGATCGCCGACCGCCAGAATTTCCCGGTGGTTCGCGCCGGCTTGCATCATGGTCCGGCGCTGTTGCGTGGAAACCGTCACTTCGGCTCGACGGTGAATCTCGCGGCGCGAGTCGCCGCGCAAGCGACCGGCGGGCAGATCCTTTGCACCCGGCGCGTCGCGGATCACCTCGCGGTGAACGGAATCCCCGATATCGAAGTCGAGCACCAGGGCCTGTTCTCGCTGCGGAACCTACCGCAGCCGGTGGATCCGTACGAAATTGTCCTGTCGGACTGCTTGCGCGAATACGCGATCGATCCTGTCTGCAAAATGCAGGTCGAGAAACGGCACGCCACCGGCGACCTTCGCTACAACAGCACGACCTACTGGTTTTGCTCGCTTGCGTGCGTTGAGCTCTTTGCGAGGCAGCCGTCAGCGTATACCTAGGCGCCCTATTTCTGGGGAGCATTTCAACAAAATCGGACAAAACAGGGCATCGGCCGCCTCCGGCAACATCCTTCTGCAGACGGAACATGTTCGAACTTCCGTTCGTCGACGAGGTGGCTCGATGATGGTTCGGCGGGCGTTCATTTCGGAGCGTCGTAAGTCGCCTGGTCGCCCACACCGCCGGCCCTGTCGTCAAGATCCTCAGCTGCATCGCGGGTTCACCAGCGTATGTGCCCTCGCTCGCCTGACCGATTTGGCTCGAGCTCGGTCGATCGCGAATGTGTCTCAGTGCGCCCAGAGCCGGTCATTCAGTCGGCCATTCGAGTGTGGGCAAGGTGCTATCATATCGGGTCTCAGTCCCGGGCATGGGCACCCTTTGATACGTATCAAGAAAAAACCTCTGTTGGCGCGTATTGTTCACCGACGGATTCGGCCACTTTGTGACCGGAGACTCCGCGGCCATCGCAATCGCCGCGAAGGCCGTTTGGAACCAGCGATTGGAGAGCGTAATGATGCGGAAGCGCATAACAACCAGGTTGGCAGTCGCGGCGGGATTGGCTGCGCTCGCAATCACGGCGATCAGCCCGGCCCTCGCGGTTCCATCCTTCGCGCGGCAGACCGGGCAGGAGTGCATTGCCTGCCACGTCAGCTTTCCCGAGCTGACCCCGTACGGCCGGTACTTCAAGTTGACCGGCTACACGATCGGCAAGACGTTTGTCTCGTCGGCGGGCTTCAACTACGTCCCGCTGGCGGTGATGGCGCAGGCTTCCGTCACGAACACCAGGAACAATCACGCGACCGACCCTGACACCGGTGATACCGTCACGGTGAATCAGCGAAACAACAGCGCCGTGTTCTCCGCTGGCAGCGTGTTTCTGGCCACCAAGGTCAACGACTACGTCGGCGGCTTCATCCAATGGACGTACGACAATCTGGCCACCACGGCGAACGGCACGCTGGGAGGGCACAGTGGGATCGACAACACCGATCTTCGAGCCGCCGGAAAGTACAGCAGCCCGGGCGCAGCCGAGCCCGACCTGATCTACGGGCTCACGCTCAACAACAACCCGACGAGCCAGGACGCGTGGAACAGCACGCCGGCGTTCGGTTTTCCGTACACTGCCTCGCCGCTGGCGCAAACGCCCGCGGCGGCGACGCAGATCGACGGCGGACTGGCGCAACAGGTGGCGGGGGCGGGCGGATACCTGTGGTGGAAGAAGATGGTTTACGGTGAGCTGTCTTTCTATCACACGGCCGACGGTGCGTTTTCCATCCTGCGATCCGGACAGGACATTCACACCGACGGCGGCGTTGCCGCGATCCAGAACTGGAATAATCCGTACTGGCGCTTTGCCCTCAGCCACGACTGGGGCGCAAATTCGGTGATGGTCGGCACCTACGGGATGATCGTGAACCGATATCCCAGCAACTTTGATCCATCGACCGCGACCGACCGCTATCGCGACATCGCCGTCGACGCGCAGTATCAGTACATCACCGATCCGCATACGTTCACCGCGCAGGCGACCTACATCAACGAGCGGCAGTCGTACAACGCGAGCTATGCCGCCGTGAAAGAGACCGGTGCAGGCATCGGCGCCGGCCCGACGCCGGAGAATCCCACCGATACCCTCAAGACGTTCAAGCTCAAAGGCACCTATTACCGTGATCGGAAATACGGGGGCACGCTCGCGTACTTCTCCACGACGGGCAGCGCCGACGGCGGGCTCTACGGCACCGATGCCGACGGCAACGCGCGCACGCCCAACAGCAAGGGCTACATCATCGAACTCGATTACCTGCCGACCCAGAACGTTCGGTTGATGTTGCAGTACACCGGCTACAACAAGTTCGACGGCGCGAAGAGCAATTACGACGGCAATGGCCGCAATGCCGGCGACAACAACACGGCATTCTTCAACGTTTGGGTGGCGTTTTGAGCGCCCGGGCGAAAGACGATGCTGCGGCCGCAGGTCCGGAGCAGCGGTCAGCGGGCGCGTTCAACGAACAGAGGGATTGGGCGATGAAGCATATCGGCATGGCAATCGTCGGAGCGGTGTTGGCGGCTTCGGTCACGGCCGCGAACGCCCAGAACACGGCGGCGGACATCGAGCGTCAGAAAGCCGGCGAGGAAAAGGCTGTCAATCTGTGCTCGACCTGCCATGGCCCGCGCGGAATCAGTACCTCGCCGGAGTTTCCCATTCTCGCCGCGCAGCGGCGCGGCTACCTCGAAGCACAGCTCGAGGTGTTCCGCGCCAAGACCCGGGAGGAGAAGATCGCCCACGACTTCATGTGGGGGATCGCCGGCAATCTCGACGACCCTATGATTGACAGCGTCGCCCGCTACTACGCCGCGCAGCCGCCCGCGCCCGGGAAACCTGGCGACCCGACGCTGATCGCGAAAGGCAAGCAGCTTTTCGAACAAGGCGTGCCTGGTCGCGGGATTCCAGCCTGCGCAAACTGCCACGGCGCCGACGCTGCGGGCGTAGCCGATTTCCCCCGCCTTGCGGGACAGCATGCCAAGTACATCGTGAAGCAGATCGAATATATTCAGGCGCTGGTGCGCAAGGCACCGGTCATGCACGGCATCGTCAAAGACATGACACCGGCCGAAATGCAGGCCGTCGCGGCCTACGTGCAGTCGAAGTAGCCCGCAGCCCGTATTCGCCGCTGGCGACCTTGTAGGTTGGTCGCGCCCTGAGCGAGCACTGTGGCGACCAGCGGCCCGTCCGCTGTGCAGGTGCCTCGCCTGAGCTTCGTGTCCAGGCCCTTTCAGGTCTTGGCTGAGCGCATTGCGGATTGCGCGAATTACTCAGGCTCGCGTGATTGAGCCACCTGTCCGTGGTTTTCGCGCTAGTCGCAGCCTACAAGCTCCACCTGCGTCTTGCCCATCACCGTCACGCTCTTGTCGGACTGGTTTGATCCCAGGACGGTCACGCCATCGCGAGCCGAAGCCAGGTGTGCTTTGCAATGAGCACGGATACGCAGCCCGCCCATTACGTTGACATTGGATCGAAAGCAATACCATCCATTCGGATTCAGGAGCTCCACCGTGGTGCCGCCCATCACATTGACACCAGGATTGACCAGAACCAACGATGGCGCATTCGTCCGTTGGCTGTCGGCCGTGTCCTGTCCGATGCCGAATACCTTTACCGATGTTGCAAGCGTCTTGTACGTGGGATTGGCGCCGAACGGGTGTTTGCCCCAAGCCCTCAGGCAGCTGGCAATTGAACTGTCCACCTCTTTTGCTTGCGAAATCCCACTTCCCAGCAACGCTATGCCGAAGATCAGGCCTGCGAATAGCTGCGGTGCGTTCCCCATCACGATCCTCCCTCTGCGTAGACTTTCATTTCACACACCTTAAGAGTAGGGCGTTATTCCGGTGATGGCAAGACCGTTTTTTGAACGCCTCCGCGCTCGCCGCACCGGTCGAATAGGTGAACAGGCCACGCAACTGTGGGGGCTGTACATGAAAGTAACCGGTAAATAGGATCGCAGCTGTTCTTTCATCGCGACTTTCATCGACGATCACCTGCGTTTTCATGCGGCCCAATTCCAGCGGCGAACCGGCCGCGCCCATTTCGTCTGCCCGAACACCCGCCCGCGGGGCGCCGATCCTCTCGCCGACTCGTGTGTCGCCCTGCTCGCCGCGTCGAATCGTCGGCGCAAGCCCGTTCGCGCTCGCCCTTGCGTTCTCCCTCGCGCTTGGCATCCCGGCGACGACGCGCGCCGACCTGTGGGGTTATGTCGACGAGGACGGTAAGGCCCACGTCGCGACCGAAAAAGTCGACGAGCGCTACCAGCTCTTTTTCAAGGGCGGCACTCGCGTCGATCCGCCCGATGCCGCGGCCGTCGCCGACGCCGAGGCACGGGAAGCTTTCCGGCGCACGCCCATATTCCAGCGGATGACGGCGCATTCGAACGTCGGACGCTTCGACGCACTGATCGAGCAGCACGCGAAACTGCAGAAACTCGACCCCGCTCTGGTGAAGGCGCTCATCGCCGTGGAGTCGGCGTTCGATCCCGCGGCGGTGTCGCCCAAGGGCGCGCTCGGACTGATGCAGATCATTCCCGACACCGGCCTGCGCTACGGCATCGCCGGCGACAAGAAGCGCTCACTGGAACAGAAGCTGCTCGATCCGGCGATCAACGTGCGCGTCGGCACGCGTTACCTGCACGACCTGCTCGCGTTGTTCGCCGACGACCTTCGGCTCGCGCTGGCGGCCTACAACGCGGGCGAAGGAGCCGTGTCGCGCCGCGACAACAACGTGCCGCCGTATCCGGAAACCGAGGACTATGTAAAACTCGTCCGGCAATTCTATTCGCTGTACCGGCCGCCATTGCCCCCGGCACCGAAGGTGACGCGGATCGTGGTTCCGGGACAGCGCAAAGTACCGGCGGCGCCCGGCGCCGTTTTACCGTCGCTGGACGCGGGCGCCGCGTCGCGTTAACTTGCGGGCGACCAGGGCCTGTTAGCCCCTGACCCGCCGCGTTGACCCCGACCCGAATGTCGCGACTCGAATCCACCGCAACCCGCTTCCGCGCCGCGCTTTCCCATCGACTGAAGCCGCTGCGCCGCTGGTTGTCGGCGTTCCTCGTTGTCCCCGACGCGGCGCCCGGAACCGCGTCCGCTCCGCCGGCGAGGACAGCGCTGCGTCCCGGCGCGATCGTTTCGATCGCGCTCAGTGCCGCCATGACGATCCTTGTGCTGTTTCTCGCCGCGGCCTTCCTGCGCGAAGTCCTGCATGTGCGCATCTGGATCGATCCGATCGAAGTCGCGCAAGAACTCACCGGCGCGGGAATGACCTCGACGGTCGCGGCCGAGCGCGTGGCCGACCGTCTGGACCGGATGCATCGGCGCGTGGAGCGCGCGGATACCGCCAGCGGGCGTCTCCCGTCCGATGGCGCGGACGTGACGCCGGTGACCGGTGGCGTCTCGCTGCGCGGGCTCGCCCGCTGGGTCCGGGAACTCGCCGGTCGGAGCGACCTGCGCTTCGGCGGCGAAATCACCCACGTCGGAGACGGATGGGAATTGACGCTGCGAGAGCGCTCGCGCGGGACGATCGCGACGGCGCGCGTCGAAATGGCCCCGGACGCGACCGAACGGCTGCTGCAGACCGCTGCCGAAGACATGCTGACGGTGATCTCGCCCGACGAAATCCTGATGGTCGTCGGTGATGAAACCGCGGCCACGCGCAAGGTCGAGAAACTTCGCCGCCTCGTCAGCATCCTGTCCCGCCAGCCCGCCATCGAATCCGTCCCGAGCTATTACTCTGCCCGCGCGCTGCTGGCGCACTACGAAGGGAAGCCCGGGGAAGCGCTGGCCAGGCTCGACGAGGCGATCACGCGGTTTCCGAATGATCCCTACTTCGAGTTCGGGGCCGCCTTCCGCACGCTCGAGCAAGGGGATCGCGACGCGACGCTGCGCCATGCCGAGCGCGCGGCCGAACTCGGGAGGGACAAGGCCTGGGTCCTCCGGTACGTGGCCGTTGTCTACAGCCGGCTCGGCATGCCCGACCGCGCGATCGAACATCACCTCGCGGCGCGCCGTCTGCGGCCGGACTGGGCCTGGCTCGACGTGGACGCCGCCAATTTCCTGCTGGACTGGCATCGCCCCGCCGAAGCCGCGCAGACGCTCGAGCGGGGACGCGCCGGCGACGAAACGCTGGCCGCGTACCTCGAAACGCTGGGCACCGCGTACGCGCGATCGGCCAACGGCCCCGGTGCGCGGCGCATCGCCGACGAGTTGAAGCAGCGTTTTCCGGCGACGAGTTCGTACGCGGTCGTCGAAGGGGAAATCGCGCTGGCGTCGAAACAATACGCGGTCGCCGCCGAGCGCTTTGCCGACGGCCAGCGCGTGCAGCAGGGAGACGACGCGTCGTACCCGGAGCGCATCGGCGCCGCGTACCTCGGCCTGCATCGGAACCAGGAATCGCTGGAACGCTACCTCGACTGCCTGAAACGATCGGCGCTTTTGGCACCCTGCCATCTGGGCGTGGGCGTCACCCGACGCGAGCTCGACGATCCGGAGGATTCGCTGGTGTCGCTCGCGACGGCGGCGGCGATCGACCCGGCCGATCCACAGATCGCGCGCGAAACCGCGAAGACGCTGCGCGCGCTGGGACGTCGCGGCGAGGCGCGCGTCGCCGATCAGCGAGCCGACGAACTGGAACTGAAGCTCAAGGTGCCGCTGCGCTTCGAGTAGCCCCCTACGAAGACGCGCCTGGGCGGTTCCGGTCAAATCACCAGCACGTGCACCCGGTACGGACCATGCGCCCCGAGCACGATCGTCTGCTCGATGTCGCCGGTGCGCGAAGGACCGGAGATCATGTTGATCGCGCGCGGAACGCTGCCGCATTCGCAGCGGATGAGCGCGAACGCCTCTTCCATCCCGGAGACGATCCGGTCGGCGCGGACAACAGCGATCCAAGTGTCCGGGAGCAGCGTCGTCGCGGTCGGCGTATCCGCACCGGCGAGGACGACCAGCGTTCCCGTCTCGGCGATCGCGCAGAAGCAGCCGGTGATCCCCAGACGGTCGTCGCCGGTCGTCGGCCGCATTTCGACCTGCATCCCGGCGCTCGTCCAGTCGAGGTCACCGAATTCGGGCCAGCAGACGCCGTTGTTCGACTTATGCACGGCCAGCGCCGGCGGCAGCTCCAGACCGCCGACGTAGCGCGCGACGGCGGGAGGAATCTCGCGGCGGTCGGCCAGGCAGTCGACGGAGCTCGACATGTCGGTTGCGCGCTGCATGAAGCGGGCAATCAGATCGGCAGGCATCGCCGGACGCGGCCCTTGCGCGTG
>JAAFGU010000427.1 GCA_010365205.1 Aromatoleum sp.
TCACCCGGATCGACAGCGCCTGCCATCGTGACAACACTGGCGCTTGGCGCTTCTACGAACGCCACGGCTTTCGCCCGCTGGACGAGGAGCGCATCGCGCTGCTGCTTTGAATCCGCTTCGCGGCAGCGGCGCATCCAATCCGGATATCGCGCCGATGCCCTGCCCGACGCTTCCCGACCGTTCCGCCACCCGGAGGTTTCTTATGCTCTTTCCCTCTCACACCCGCATCGCGGCGCTGGCCGCCGCCAGCCTCATCGCCGGCACCGCGCTTGCACAGACCGCGGCGCCGATTCCGATGCGCGACTTTTTCCGCCACCCGGACCGCGCCTATTTCCGGATTTCATCCGACGGCAAGACGCTGTCGTTCATGCAGCCCTGGGAGCGGCGGATGAACATCTACGTGCAGCCGGTTGGCACGACGGTGGAGCCGCTGCGGATCACGGCGGAAAAGGACCGCGACATCCCGAACTACTTCTGGAAGGGCCCCGACCGCGTCGTCTACACAAAGGACTTCGGCGGTGACGAGAACGATCACGTTGTCGTCGCGACGAAGGACGGCAAGGTGCTCACCGACGTCACGCCTTTTCCGGGGGTGAGGGCGCAGATCATCGACGACCTGCGCGAGTTCCCCGACCAGATGATCATCGGGCTCAACAAGCGGAACAAGGAAGTGTTCGACGCCTACCGGCTTGATCTTACGAGCGGGGAACTGACGCTGGTGGCCGAAAATCCCGGCAACATCACGTCGTGGCTGACCGATCACACCGGCGCGATCCGCGGTGGCATCGCCACGGACGGCGTCGAGCAGACCTATCTGTATCGTGACGGCGCCAACGGTTCGTTCAAATCGGTGCTGAAGACCACGTTCCGCGACGCATTCGAGCCGCAACTCTTCTCCGCTGACAACCGGAAGCTGTACGTGATGTCGAATCTGGGCCGCGACAAGAAGGCGCTGGTCCGCGTCGATCCGGCCACGGCCCGGGAAGAGGCGCTGCTGTTCGAGCATCCGGACGTCGACGCGGGCGTCGTCGGGTACTCCTACAAGCGCAAGCTGCTGACCGCCGTCGAATATCAGACCTGGAAACTCGAGCGCAAGTATCTGGATCCGGATACCGAGAAACTCTTCACCGGGCTCGCCGCCAAGCTGCCCGGCTACCAGATCGTCCTGCAGGCGATCACCGACGACGAGGACAAGATGATCGTCGCGGCGACGAGTGACCGCACCGGAGGTTCGCGCTATCTGTACGAGCGCGGCGCCGACCGGCTCACCAAGCTCGGGGAGGTCGCGCCGTGGCTGCCCGAGGCGCGGATGGCGACGATGCAGCCGATCGCGTACCAGTCGCGCGACGGCCTCACGATCAACGGCTACCTGACGCTGCCCAATGGCAAGGATCCGAAAAACCTGCCGCTGATCGTCAATCCGCACGGCGGCCCGTGGGCAAGGGATGGCTGGGGCTTCAATCCAGAGGTCCAGTTTCTGGCGAACCGCGGCTACGCGGTGCTGCAGATGAACTACCGCGGCTCGACCGGTTACGGGCGCAAATTCTGGGAGGCATCGTTCAAGCAGTGGGGCCGCAAGATGCAGGACGACATCACCGACGGCGTCCGCTCTCTCGTCGAGCAGGGCATCGCCGATCCGAAGCGCGTCTGCATCTACGGCGCGAGCTACGGCGGCTACGCGACGCTGGCCGGACTCGCCTTCACGCCCGACGTGTACGCCTGCGGTGTCGATTACGTCGGCGTCGCCAACCTGTTCACGTTCATGAAGACGATTCCGCCGTACTGGAAGCCCCTGGTCGAGATGATGCAGGCAATGGTCGGCGATCCGGAGAAGGACAAAGCGCTCCTGACGGCGGCCTCGCCTGCGCTCAACGCCGACAAGATCAAGGCGCCGCTGCTGATCGCGCAGGGTGCGCGCGATCCACGCGTCAACAAGGACGAATCCGACCAGATGGTGAAGGCGCTGAAGGCACGCGGCATCGACGTCCCGTACATCGTCAAGGACAACGAGGGCCACGGCTTCCGCAACGAAGAAAACCAGTTCGATTTCTACGAGGCGATGGAGAAATTCCTCGCCCGGTATCTGAACTGAACAGGATGAACGGCGCACCGCGGCTGCTGGCGCTGGTCCCTGCCGCGGGGGGCGGCGTCCGCTTCGGCGCCGCTAGACCGAAACAGTATGCCGATCTCGCCGGCCGGCCGGTCGTCGCGCGGACGCTCGACCGGCTGGCGACGGCGTTGTCGCTCGATGCATTGCTGGTCGCGATTGCACCCGACGACACGCTGTACGACTCGCTGATCGGGCCTCGCCCGGGTGTCGAGGTGTTGCGCTGCGGCGGCGGAACGCGCGCGGAAACCGTCGCCAACGCGTTGGCGGCGCTGGCGAGCCGCTGCGCTGACGAGGACTGGATTCTGGTCCACGATGCCGC
>JAAFGU010000428.1 GCA_010365205.1 Aromatoleum sp.
CGCGATAACGATCGCGTCAGCCATCGCTACTGGTACGGTCCATCGTACGGCAGCGCCGGCCACTGGTCGTCAAATCCGTCGGAGGTCGACGCGTCGCACCGGGGCAGTCGCGCCATCGGCAGCCGGAGCACGACGCGCGGCGGATTCGGTGCTAGCGGTCGTTCGCACGGCTCGAGCGCCTCATGATGGAACGCGAGCTCGCCGTACCCCGCGCGGACTGGGTCGCCCAATGCGAGGCGGTCGGCTTTGGCTACCACTCGATCGACGGGACCTACTGGGACGAGTCGCGCTGCTACCGCTTCACCGCCGACGAAGTCGACGCGCTCGAGGCGGCGACCGCCGAACTGCACGCGCGCTGCCTCGATGCGGCCGCGCACATCGTCGCGAACGGGCGGATGGCCGAGCTCGCGATCCCCGAATCCTGGCGCGACCGAGTCGCCGAATCCTGGCGCGCGCGGCAACCCTCGCTGATGGGCCGCTTCGATTTCGCCTGGGACGGCGGCGGCCCCCCGAAGCTCCTCGAATATAACGCCGAGACGCCCACCGCGCTGCTCGAAGCCTCGGTCGTGCAGTGGCACTGGCTGCGGCAGACGGTGCTGCCGCGCGCGCCCGGCGCCGACCAGTTCAATTCGCTGCACGAGAAGCTGATCGCCAAATGGGGCGCGCTGGCGATGACGTGGTCTGCCCATGCGCCCGTGCATTTCACCTGCGCCGGCGACAGCGAAGAGGACCGCGGCAACCTCGACTACCTGCGCGACGTCGCCACGCAGGCGGGGGTGACGACGAAATTCATCGCTGTCGAGGACATCGGCTGGGACAGCGCTGGCGGCGCGTTCGTCGATGGCGGCAACGAGGAGATCGGCGTTCTGATGAAACTCTATCCATGGGAATGGCTCGCGGCGGAGGCGTTCGGCCCGCATTTGCTCGCCGCGCACATCCGCGTCATCGAGCCCGCGTGGAAGATGCTGCTTTCCAACAAAGGGCTGCTGCCGATCGTGTGGGAACTGTTCCCCGGTCATCCGAATCTGCTGCCCGCGTTCTTCGCGCCAGGCCGGATCTCCGGCGACTGGGTCGAAAAGCCGCTCCTGTCGCGCGAGGGCGCGAACGTCACCATCCACCGCGGCGGCGAGACGATCGCGGCCGAAGGGGGCTACGGCGGCGAGGGCCGGATCTACCAGGCCTGCGCGCCGATAGCGCGTTTCGGCGACGATTACGTGACCATCGGCTCCTGGGTGATCGGCGACGAGCCCGCCGGGATCGGGATGCGCGAGGACGCGAGTCCGATCACCCGCAACACCAGTCGTTTCGTCCCCCACTATTTCGTCTGAACGCGCGGCACCGCGCGCACTGGAGAATGCCGATGGATGCCATCTCACAATCGCTGGCAGGGCTGCCGAGCTTCCTGCTCTATTTCGTGCTCGGGCTCGCGCTGATCACCGCGTTCGTTGCCGTTTACGTCCGCGTGACGCCCTACAACGAAATCGCCCTGATCCGAGAGGGAAACGCCGCGGCCGCTGTCTCGCTGTCCGGCGCGCTTCTGGGATTCGTGCTGCCGCTCGCGAGCGCGATCGCGCACAGCATCGGTCCGGTTGACATGATCGTGTGGGCGTCGATCGCATTCGTCGTCCAGATCGCCGTCTACTTCGCCGTGGCCCGCGTCGTGCCCCGATTCGCCGAGGCGATCAGGGCGGGGCGCGTGTCGGCGGCGACGTTGCTGGCGGCGATGTCGGTGGCGGTCGGTGTCCTGAACGCCGCATCGATGACGTACTGAATCGCCGGCGGGTCGGGACGCTTGCGGGCGGCGTCCCGGGCGGGGCTTGACCTGGGCGAGTGCATGCGCATACGCTGATAGAATCATGAAACCGCGACGCGCCATTGCGCGCGAGCCTTCCGCCCTGACCGCCGAACTCGACGAGGTGGTTACGGCGGTCGCGAAGTGTTTCGCGCTGCTGTCCGAGCCGACGCGCCTCAAGATCCCGAACACGATCTGCGGAAACGAGCAGTCGTTGTCGGCGATCGTCGAGGCCACCGGGGCGACGCAGACCAACGTGTCGCGTCATCTCGCGCTGCTGCATCAGGCGGGCGTGGTGAGCCGGCGTAAAGAGCGCAACGCGGCGTATTACAAAGTGGCGGACCCGAGCTTCGCCGACGTCTGCCGCACCGTGTGCGTCCAGATCGCGGGTCGAATCGACGCGCGGCAGCCGCTGCGCGAAGGGCTGCTCGAGTTCGCGCAGCAACACTGACGCGATTCGCCGGGCGGATCTCGGCGAAACCCGAAGCCGACAACGGAGGAGCGATGTCCGATCTCACGGGCAGGCCGGGCCGGATTCGTCCGGCGCCGGACGTCGCCGTGCAAACCAGCGCGCGCCGCGGATTCCTGCGCCGCGCGGTCGCCCTCGGCGTGGCACTC
>JAAFGU010000429.1 GCA_010365205.1 Aromatoleum sp.
CCGGCGACGCCGTCCTGCTGTCACCGGCCTGCGCCAGCCTCGACCAGTTCGCGAACTACGTCGAGCGCGGCGAGGCGTTCGCGCGCAACGTCCTTGCGCGTGCGGAGGCATCTGCCCATGCGTAGGACCATCGCCGAGACGGCCGTGCTGAAGCCGTTGGGCGCCCTCAGGATGCTCGGGGCGATCGGCGCGCTGCCCCGCAATCCGCGGACGATGCTCACCTATGACGCCTCGCTGGCGTGGGCGGCGTTGCTGCTCTTCGCGATCGGGCTGGTGATGGTCTATTCCGCGTCGATCGCGATGGCCGAGGCGTCGACCTACACCGGTTACCGCGCCTGGTATTTCCTGATTCGCCATGCGTTTTTCCTCGTCGCCGGATTCGTCGCCGGATTCGTCGCGTTCCAGCTGCCGACAAAGGCGTGGCAGCGGCTCGCGCCGTGGCTCTTCGGTGCCGGCGCCGTGCTGCTCGCCGCGGTGCTGATTCCCGGCATCGGCAAATCGGTCAACGGATCGCGGCGCTGGCTGTCGCTCGTCGTCGTCAACCTGCAGCCCTCCGAATTCATGAAGCTCGCCGTCGTCCTCTATGCCGCGAGCTACGCCGTGCGCAAGGCCGCGTTCCTGCATGCGCAGCAGCCGCTGCGGCAGACGCTGCTGCGCGGATTCCTGCCGCTGTGCGCGGTGATGCTGCTGATGGGCGGCCTGTTGCTGCTCGAGCCGGATTTCGGCGCCTTCGTCGTCATCGTCGGCATCGCCTTCGGCATCCTGTTCCTGGGCGGGCTCGACTGGCGGCTCTTCCTCGCCTTGGTGCTGCTTCTCCCGGCCGGCCTTTCCGCGATTCTCGTCGCCGCGCCGTACCGGCTGCAGCGACTCGTCGCGTTTCTCGATCCGTGGTCGGACCCGTTCGGCAAGGGCTACCAGCTGTCGCACTCGCTGATCGCATTCGGTCGCGGCGAGTGGTTCGGCGTGGGGCTGGGCTCGAGCGTGGAAAAGCTGATGTACCTTCCCGAGGCGCACACCGACTTCCTCCTCGCGGTGATCGCCGAGGAGCTCGGATTCGCGGGCGTGCTGGCGGTGCTCGGACTTTTCGTCTGGCTGCTGTTCCGCGCGTACGCGATCGGACGGCAGGCCGCGCGGCTCGAGCGGCCCTTCGCGGCCCTTGTCGCTCAGGGGATCGGCGTCTGGATCGGCGTGCAGGCCTTCATCAACATCGGCGTCAACATGGGCGTGCTGCCGACGAAGGGCCTGACGCTGCCGCTGCTGTCGTTCGGCGGCAGCGGCATCGTCGCCAACTGCATTGCCCTGGCGATCCTGATGCGCGTGGATTACGAAAACCGAAGGCTGCTGCGCGGCTTCACCGTATGAATGGTGACAGGACCGGCATCGTGATGATCACAACGGGCGGCACCGGCGGTCACATCTTCCCCGGCCTCGCGGTCGCGGCGGAACTCGACGCGCGCGACTGGGGCGTGTGCTGGCTCGGCACGCGCGACGGCATGGAGGCCCGGCTCGTTCCGAAGCACGGTGTCGATTTTGACGGTCTCGATTTCGGCAGCATCCGCGGCAAGGGCATCAAGCGGCTGCTGTTCGGCCCCCTCTCGCTGATGGCGGCATGCCGGCAGGCGCGCGGCGTGCTCAAACGCCGGCGCCCGGACGTCGTGCTCGGATTCGGCGGATTCGCGTCGTTCCCGGGGGCGCTGATGGCCGTCGCGCGGAACACCCCGCTCGTCGTCCACAATCTCGACGCCCGCCCCGGTCTTGCCAACCGAATCCTGCGTTTCGGCGCCGAGCGGGTCATCACCGGATTCCCCGGCACCTTCGGTGCGACGGAGAGCGGCAATCCCGAGTGGGTCGGCAATCCCGTGCGCGCCGACATCGCCGCAGTGGCGCCGCCGGAAATTCGGTTCACCGGCCGCGCGGGCCCTCTTCGCGTGCTGGTCGTCGGCGGCAGCCTCGGTGCGGTGGCGTTGAACGAACGGGTGCCGCGAGCGCTCGCGCTGATCGCGGAGTCGGAGCGGCCTGTCGTTGTCCATCAGGGCGGAGAAAAGCATATCGAGACGCTGCGCGCGGAGTATGCGAACGCAGGAGTCGACGCATTGTGCCTGCCGTTCATCGACGACATGGCGCAGCGCTACTCCGACGCCGACCTCGTGATCTGCCGCGCCGGCGCCACGACGATCGCCGAACTTGCGGCAGTCGGCGCCGCGAGCGTGCTGGTGCCGTTTCCGCAGGCGGCCGACGATCACCAGATCGAAAACGCGCGCCAGCTCGCCGACCGTGGCGCGGCGGAAATGATCCTGCAGCACGAGGTGACGCCGGAGCGTCTCGCGGGATGGCTGCGCGGGACGACGCGCGCGCGGCTGCTCGCGATGGCCCGTGCGGCACGCGCGCTGCGCAAAGCCCGG
>JAAFGU010000430.1 GCA_010365205.1 Aromatoleum sp.
ACGCTTCGGCTTCGGGCGAAGCGTCGAACGCGGGCGCTGCCGGGCGCGCGTCGGCGGACAGTGCCGCATCCTGCAGCCACACGCCCGTCAGCGTGCGCGATGTGCACCGCACCTCCGCGCTGGAGAGGTCGGCCGCCGGGTAGACCTGGAGCCCGTGCAGACCGTGGCGTGCGACGGCGGCCTGAAGCGAGGCGACGGCCGTGGCGTAGGCCACGAGGAAGCGCCGCTGCAACGCGTCGTGACGGACGAGTTCGCGCAAGATCTCGCCGGCAAGAAGCAGGCATTTCTCGTCGAGGAAGACGTAGCCGTCGTGCATGGCGCGGCGCTCGCCCTTCAGCTCGAGCACGACGCTGCGGGTCGGCGTGACGTCGCTCATTTCGCATCCTTCGCGCGGCCGGACAGATGCGCCGCGATCTGCGCATCGGACAGCCGCGACAGCTCGCTCGCCGGCAGCCCGGCGAGAAGGGTCCACCCGGCTTCCATGCTCTGCTCGAGCGTGCGCGGGCCGTCCTGCGCCACCATGTTCGACTCGAAGGCGGCGCCAAAGGCGAGATAGCGGCGGTCGGCGTCGGCCAGGCCTTCCTCGCCGACGACGCTCGCCAGGACGCGGGCCTGCACTGCGCGTGCATACGCGGCGTAGAGCTGGCTCGCAAGCGCGGGGTGGTCGGGATGCGTGTATTGGCCGCCGGTCCCGTCCTTCATCAACCGCGACAGCGAGGGCAGGACGTTGACCGGCGGGTAAACGCCGCGACGATCGAGGTCGCGCGAGAGCACGATCTGGCCCTCGGTGATATAGCCGGTCAGGTCCGGGATCGGATGGCCGATGTCGTCGGCGGGCATCGTCAGGATCGGGAGCTGCGTAAGCGTTCCCGGAGAGCCGCGGATGCAGCCCGCGCGCTCGAACAGCGTCGCCAGGTCGGAGTACATGTAGCCGGGGAAACCCTTGCGGCTTGGGATCTCGCCCTTCGACGAGGACACTTCGCGCAGCGCCTCGGCGTAGTTCGTCATGTCGGTGAGTATCACGAGCACGTGCTTGCCGCAGACGAACGCGAGGTACTCGGCGGCTGTCAGCGCGAAGCGCGGCGTCAGCAGGCGCTGCGTCGACGAATCGCTGGCGAGATTGAGGAAGAGCGCGGTGCGCTCGAGCGCGCCGCTCTGCTCGAGGCTGCGCCGGAAATACTCGGCGCTGTCGTAAGGCACGCCGATGCCCGCGAACACGATCGCGAAGTCGCCGCTGTCGGCGTGGGTGAGCCGCGCGTGGGTCGCGATGTCGACCGCCAGCCGATCGTGCGGCAATCCGCCGCCGGAGAACAGCGGCAGCTTCTGCCCGCGCACGAGGCTGTTCATCAGGTCGAGCGTCGTGACGCCGGTCTCGATGAAGTCGCGCGGCATCGCCCGCGCGACCGGGTTGATCGGCAGTCCGTCGATGCGCAGGCGCTCGCGCGCGACGACCGGCGGACCGCCGTCGATTACGCGGCCGACGCCGTCGAAGACGCGCCCGAGCATCGAGGGGGAAACGCCGAACGAAAGCGGCTCGCCGAAAAAGCGCACGACCGTGCCGGCGAGCGTAAGCCCCGAAGTCGTCTCCAGGACCTCGATGGTCATCAGCTCGTCGTCGATGGCGGCGATGCGCCCCAGCCGCGTGCGCCCGTCGACGCCGCGCACCTCGACCGCATCGTGCAGGCCGACGTCGAGCGTCCGCCGCAGGAACAGGAGCGGCCCTTCGAGCCGCGTCGCGACGCCTTCAGCCGTGAGCCGCATCGCGCGCCCCGGATCGTTCGTCGAGTGCAGCGAATTCGCGCTCGATCGCCGCTTGTAGCGCGTCGAAGCGCGCGAGCTCGCTGTCTGGAATGTCCTCCCCCAGTCGCTGCAGCGGCCGCACGCACGCCATCTGGGCGATGTCGGCGGGCCGGACGCCCGCGGCGAGGGCGTGCTCGGCGAGATCGAAAAAGCGATCGAGGAGGCGCATCATCGCCGCCTGCCGCGCGGGCGCACACACGCGGTCGTTCTCGGAGAACGCCGACTGGCGCAGGAATGCGTCGTTGACCAGTCCGGCGCAGAAGAGCGTGAGTTGCTGCCGCGCGGGCAGCGCATCCTTGCCGATGATGCGCGCCATGCGCTCGAGACGCGCCTCGTCGTCGAGCAGCGTGAGGAACCGCCGCCGCAGCGCGAGCCACCGGTTGTTGCCCTCGCCGGCCCACCATGGCGCGAAGCTGCCCGCGTCCTCGGCGTAGGATTGCAGCGGGTGGATCGCCGGATAGAATCGCGCCTGCGCGCGTTTGACGTCGAGCGCCCAGAACGCCTTCACATAACGTTTGGTGTGCGCGGTGACCGGCTCGGAAAAATCGCCCGAAGGCGGACTGATCGCGCCGATCACGGTGACCGAGCCGGTGCC
>JAAFGU010000431.1 GCA_010365205.1 Aromatoleum sp.
GCGAGCGTCTCCCCGTCGAAGATGTCGGCGACATAGCCCATCTCCCGCGAGATCCGGACTTGCGTGGCGTCCGATGCCGCGATCCCGGCACTCTCCTGACCGCGGTGCTGCAGCGCGTACAGCCCCAGGTAGGTCATGTTGGCCGCTTCGGGGTGGCCGAAGATGCCGAAGACGCCGCATTCGTCCTTGAATTTGTCGAACATTTATGCTGCTTGCTTCTTGAAATATCGGGAAATCGCCGACGCCCAGACCCTCTCGGCGTCGTCCACTGACACATCGATGGCAGTGTGGCCTCCAGCGGCAATGTGAATCCTGTTGCCACCGGTCTGGCCGATCACGCGCGCCGGCACGCCTGCGGCGGTGGCACGCGCGAGCACGCCGGCGAGGACGTCGGTCGTCATCGACACGATGACGCGCGACGCCGATTCGCCAAACAGCGCGGCCGCCTGGTTCAGCGCCTGATCGCGGAAGACCTCGACACCCTCGATCGCCGCCTCGGCGCCGACGCCGATCGTATCGAAGCAGCACTCCGCGAGGGCGACGGCAAGTCCACCGTCCGAACAGTCGTTCGCCGACCGAATCAGCCGCGCCTCCGCCAGCGCCACGACCAGCGTCTGCAGCGCGCGCTCGCGATCCAGATCAAGCGCCGGCGGCACGCCGCGCACCAGATCGTGCACCACTTTCAGATACTCGCTGCCGCCAAGCTCGCCCGTGCCGGTGCCGAGCAGCACGATCACGTCGCCCGGTCCCTGGAATCGCCGCGTCAACACGCGGTCCACGTGCTCGAGCAGACCGACGACGCCAATCACCGGCGTCGGGTAGATCGCGCAGCCACCCGTTTCATTGTAGAGGCTGACGTTGCCGCCCGTAATCGGAATGTCGAGCGCGCGGCACGCGGCGCCGATGCCTTCGACCGCCTTCGCGAACTGCCACATGATCGCGGGACGTTCCGGGTTGCCGAAGTTCAGGCAGTTCGTCCCCCCAAGCGGACGGGCGCCCGCGCATGCCACGTTGCGTGCCGCCTCCGCAACCGCCAGCATCGCGCCGCGGTAGGGATCGAGATAACAGTACCGGCCGTTGCCATCGACGGCCATCGCGAGCGCCCGATCGGTGCCTTTGATGCGCACCACGCCCGCTCCCAGCCCGGGAATGTTCACGGTGTTGGTGCGAACCATGTGGTCGTACTGCTGGTAGACCCAGCGCTTGCTGCCAATGGTCGGCGATCCGAGGAGCGCCAGAAGCACGTCATTCGCCGGGACCTCGCCCTTGGACGAGCTCAGGGCGAGCGGAGCGCTGAGCGCATCGAGATCGAGATCCTGCACCTCTGCGAGGTATTCGGGCGGCGACATCGGCCGCTTGTACAGAGGCGCTTCGTCGGTCAGGGCGCGGTTTGGAATTTCGGCGACAACGACGCCGCGCTCTTTCACGCGCAACATGCCATCCGCGGTGACTTCTCCAATGCGGACGGCGTGGAGATCCCACTTCTCGAAGATGCGCTCGATTTCGGCTTCGCATCCGCGCTTGGCGACCAGCAGCATGCGCTCCTGCGACTCCGACAGCATGATCTCGTAAGGCGTCATGCCGGTCTCACGCTGCGGAACCAGGGACACGTCGATCTCGACGCCGGCGCCCCCGCGGGACCCCATCTCGGTCGTCGAGCAGGTGAGCCCCGCGGCGCCCATGTCCTGGACGCCAATCAGCGTGTCGGTCTGCATCACCTCGAGGCACGCCTCGAGCAGCAGCTTCTCCATGAACGGATCGCCAACCTGCACGGCGGGCCGTTTCTCCGCAGACGTCTCGTCGAACTCCGCCGACGCCATCGTCGCGCCGTGGATGCCGTCGCGGCCGGTCTTCGCGCCGACGTAGTAGACGGCGTTGCCGGTGCCGGAGGCCACGCCCTTGATGATGTCGGCATGCTTCGCGATGCCGAGGCAGAACACGTTGACGAGCGGGTTTCCCGTGTACGACGGCTCGAACGCAATCTCGCCCCCAACGGTCGGGATCCCGATGCTGTTGCCGTAGCCGGCGATGCCGGCCACCACACCTTCGAATAGGCGCGTGGTGCCCGGCGCGTCGAGCGCCCCGAACCGGAGCGAATTCATCAGCGCGATCGGCCGCGCGCCCATCGTGAAGATGTCGCGGATGATGCCGCCGACGCCGGTGGCGGCCCCCTGGTACGGCTCGATGAACGACGGGTGGTTGTGCGATTCGATCTTGAACACGGCGGCAAGACCTTCGCCAATGTCGATCGCCCCGGCGTTCTCGCCCGGCCCCTGCAGCACGTGCGGGCCTTCCGTCGGGAGCGTCTTCAAATGAACCCTCGAGCTCTTGTAGCTGCAGTGTTCCGACCACATCACGGAAAAGATTCCGAGCTCGGTCATGTTCGGCT
>JAAFGU010000432.1 GCA_010365205.1 Aromatoleum sp.
CGACAACGTCGGCGCGTTATAGATGTTGAGGTGCGGCCCGGCGACGAACGGCCCGCGGTCCGCGAGCAGGTGCACGGCGCCCATGTCGTTTGCCTCGACGATGAAGCGGCCGTTGGCGACGATCCGGCGCAGCATCTTCAGGTCGGCTTCCGATTCCATCAGCGCCTGCGCCGACAGCACGACCTCCTTGCCCGCCGCCGCCAGCGCCCCCGCCACGGCGAGCCAGTCGGCGAGCCGGTATTCGTGCCGGCGCGAACAGACGACCTCGCCGAGGTACACGATGTCGACGGGCCACGCCGCGGCCGCCGCGTAGAACGCGTCGAGCCGCGCCTTCTCCCAGTACGTCAGCACCGGTCCCAGCGCGATCTTCATCGGGGCCCCGCTCATTTCCACGGCCGGTGGTATGCGCCGAGCGTTGTCTGCCGCCCTTCGGACACGCCGGCGAGCTCGTGCATCCACGCGTCCCGCGCGACGAAGCGGTCCGGATCGGTGCGGCAGGCGTCGATCGCGGCACGCCAGACGCGCGTCACCGTCGCCACGTACGCGACGCTGCGCTGGCGCCCTTCGATCTTGATGGCCGCGATCCCCATCCGCACGAGCTGCGGCAGGATCTCGAGCGTGTTGAGCGACGTCGGCTCCTCGATCGCGTAGTACGTCGCGTCGCCGACGGCGAAGCGGCCCTTGCACAGCGTCGGGTAGCCGGCGCTCTCGCCGTCGGCGTAGCGGTCGAGCAGCACGCCATTCAACCGCACCTCGAGGCCGCGCGGCGTCGTCTCCCAGCGCACGGCCTTCGCCGGGGAGCAGACGCCGACGGTGTTCGGACCTTCGCCGGTCGTGTACGACGACAGCGCGCAGCGGCCTTCGACCATTACGCACAGGCTGCCGAAGCCGAAGCTCTCGATTTCGCATTCGGCGTTGCGGACGACGTGCTCGACCTGCGCCAGCGACAGCACGCGCGGCAGCACGGCGCGGCGGACGCCGAAGCGGCGGACATAGAAGTTGATTGCCTCGTGCGTCGTCGCCGAGCCCTGCACGGAGAGGTGGAGCCGCAGCGCCGGATGACGCTCCGACGCGTAGCGCATCAGCCCGGGGTCGGCCAGGATCACCGCGTCGAAGCCGAGATGGGCAGCGAGGTCGAGCGCCGTGGTCCAGCGCGAGAACGCGGCCGGCTGCGGGTACGTGTTGAGCGCCAGCAGCACCTTCACGCCGCGCGCGTGGGCGTAGCGGAGGCCGTCTGCGGCCGCCTTCGCGTCGAAGTTGAGACCGGCGAAGTTACGCGCGTTGGTCTCGTTCTTCAGACCGATATAGACGCTGTCGGCGCCGTGGTCGACGGCCGCCTTGAGCGCCGGCAGTGTGCCGGCCGGGCAGACGAGATCGACGCGACGGGAGGCGTTCATCGTTGACGACGGGGTAGCGGGTCGCGGCGAACACGACGGGCGTGGCCGCCGTCACCGCATGTCCCCGGGGGATCCTGGTGTGGTGAGTCAGAAATTCGCTCGATAGTTCGCGGCGAATTTGGCCGCCATGCTGCGTTGCTCGACCTCACCGTAGCACGGGCTACGGTTGCGGCCTCGCGCCTTGCCTGACAGCCAAATCCGCTCGCTCCTTTATCGTCGGAACTTCTGACTCACCACACTAGCCAGCCGCTCGCGAGCCGGTATTGACGTGGGTCAAGCGCGGGGCACATCGCCCGCGTCGCGGCGCAGGCCCGGTTCAGGCGGTGCGCGCGGCGCGCTGGCGACGCCATTCGCCGGTCAGATAGAACGCGATCGCCCCGAGCACCGACAGGCCGACCGCGATCTCGATGAACAGCCCGTAGTTGAGCCGGTACTTGCCGGCACGGGGGTCGTACACGGTGCACAGGATTCGCACCCGGTCGAGCAGGCCGGCGAAGTTCACCGCCGGGGCCGGCGCGCCGGTGACGAGCTCCCGCAGCGGTCCGACGAACATCGGCAGCTCGAACGCATCGCCGTAGATCTGGCGGAACACGCGGCCGTCGCGGTCGACGATCGTCGCCTGCGTCAGGTGGTCGAAGCCGGACGCCGTCGGCATCCAGACGAAACCGGTGTCGCGGGCGAGGCCGTCGATCGTCGCAGGGTCGCCGGCGATAAATTCCCAGTTCGCCGCGTCGATGCCCTGTTTCGCGCGGAACTCGCGCATCGCCGCCGGCGTGTCGAACGGCAGGTTGAAGCCCACGGTGATGACCCGGAACGCATCGGCGCCGAGCGTGCGCTGCGCTTCGTCGACGGCGCGCCCGAGGAACTTCGTCGTCGCCGGGCAGACCTGGAAGCAGCCGGTGTAGATGAACGAGATCACGAGCGGCCGGCCGCGGTATTCGGCGAGGCGCACCGTCCGGCCGTCGCGGTCCTGCAG
>JAAFGU010000433.1 GCA_010365205.1 Aromatoleum sp.
GCCGATCGCGGCGGCGCAGACGCTGCCGCCCGCCCCCGGACCGGCGACGTCGCTGCCGGAACCCGTACTGAGGTCGACGCCGCAGCTCGAGCCGCCGCTGCCGAGGAAACAGAGCGCGCCACCCCCGGGCCAGACGGCGCCTCGCCCATCGCTGCAGTTTGCCCCGATCGATCTCGACGGCGGCTCGGTGTTCGTGCGCGCCAATCGGATCGACGGCATTGCCGAAAAGTACGTCGAAGCCGAGGGAAAGGTCGAGCTCCGCACGCGGCGCGAGACGGTGCTCGCCGACTGGCTGCGCTACGATTTCGAGACGCAGGAAGTCTGGGGAAAGGGCGACGTCCTGCTGCGCCGCGGGACCGATTCCATCACCGGTCCAGAGGCACGATTCAAGCGCGACACCGAGACCGGCTACTTCAAGTCGCCGCGATACTTCATCGGCGAGAATGGAGCGCGCGGATCCGCGTCGGAACTCAGGTTCGCGGGGCCGGACCGCTATGAGGTGACCGACGCCCGCTACACGACCTGCGCCGCGCCGCGCGAGGACTGGTATGTCCGGATGGACGAGCTCGCCGTCGACAATGCGCGGTTGGTCGGCACCGGCCGCAACGCGACGCTGTACTTCCTCGGTGCTCCGGTCGCCTACTCGCCGTGGCTGGAGTTTCCGCTTTCGAACCAGCGCAAGTCGGGTTTCCTGACGGCGACGCTGGGATCGACCGGCAGCCGCGGGCTCGAGGTCGCGGCTCCCTATTACTTCAATCTCGCCCCGAATTACGACGCGACGCTGACGCCGCGACTGATGACCAAGCGCGGACTGCAGATGGACGCGCAGGGGCGCTACCTCACCGACTCGTCGCAGGGCGAGGCCAACGCCGAGTATCTCCACAATGACCGCGTCACCGGCACCAATCGCTACCTGCTGTCGTGGAAACACAATCAGAACCTCGATTTCGTGCCCGGGCTCGCCGGGTACTGGAATCTCAACAAGGTTTCCGACGACACTTATTTCTCCGATCTGTCGGATCGCGTCGCGGTGACGTCGCAGTCGACGCTGCCGCGCGAGGGCGGCTTTGCCTACACGCGCGGCCCGCTGACGATGCTGGCGCGCGAGCAGAGCTTCCAGACGCTGCAGGATCCCAACGCGCCGGTGTTGCCGCCGTACAACCGGCTGCCGCAGGTGCTGGCGACGATTCAGGAAGTCGACTGGAACGGCGTGGGCGTCGGCGCGACCGGCGAGTACGTCCGCTTCCGGCAGTCGGCGTTGCCGCAGGGCGACCGCTTTTACGCGTATCCGACGGCAACGTGGTCGCGTCAGGGCGCGGCTTGGTTCTTCACGGCGCAGGGCGGCGTGCATGCGCGACATTACGCGCTGGAGGACGCGGGCGGCAACGGCGACAGCTTCGATTACGCGATTCCGATCGCCAGCGTCGATGCCGGCCTCGTGTTCGAGCGCGACTGGAGCGCGTTCGGGCAGAACCTCGTGCAGACGCTCGAGCCGCGCGCGTACTACGTCTACATCCCGTATCGCGACCAGAGCCGCGCGCCGGCGTTCGACACCGCGCTCGACGATTTCAATTTCGGCCAGCTGTTCGTCGCCAACCGCTATCTCGGCAACGACCGCATCGGCGACGCCAACCAGGTGACGCTGGCGCTGACCTCGCGTTTCCTCGACCCCGCCACCGGCGCTGAGCGTCTGCGGGTCGCAATCGGCGACCGCTTCTACTTCAACGATCAGCGGGTGACGCTGAACGAGGCGCCGCGTTCGGGGAAGAGCTCCGACGTGCTGCTGCTGGCCGAAGGCCGCCTTTCCGACGCCTGGTACCTGGCCGGCGCCACGCAGTACAACTTCGACGCGGGCCAGCTCGAGCGCTTCACTGCCGGGCTGCGCTATACGCCCGCGCCTGGCAAGGTGATCAACGCGAGCTACCGCTACACGCGAAACCTGCTCGACCAGTCCGGGACGACGTCCGAACTTCGTCAGTTCGACCTTTCCGCTCAGTGGCCGCTCGACGCCAACTGGTCGCTGATGGGGCGCTGGAACTATTCCGTCGTCGACCGCAAGATGCTGGAGGGGGTTGCCGGCGTCGAGTACAATGCCGGGTGCTGGGCGCTGCGGCTCGTCGGACAGCGCCTGACCACAACGACGCAAACGACGACGACTTCGGTGTATCTGCAGATCGAGTTGACCGGCCTCGCGCGCTTCGGCACGAGCCCCCTCGACCTACTTCGCCGCAGTGTCCCCGGCTACCTGAAGTCCACCGATCCGACCGTAACGCCGCGCGAATCCGGCGACTATTTCCAGGAATACTGAGCATGACCGCATTTCTCATCCCCCCGCGTGCTGCTGCCCGCGGGCTCGCGTTCGCCG
>JAAFGU010000434.1 GCA_010365205.1 Aromatoleum sp.
CCAGCGGATGCCGCCGCAGCGTGAGGCCCAACGTCCGGTAGTCGGCGACGATGTCCTGGCCTTCGGTCGGCGCGGTCAGCGTGGCCTGTGCCTCGTCGAAGCTGCTGCCCGCGAGCAGCGGCGGCAGCCGCTCGACGCCGGCGACTTCCCACACGGCGTCGTGCCGATGCCCGGCGAGCGCCCACAATGCGCCCGCGTCGGCGAGACGGGAGAGATCGCGCTTGTCGAGCTGCGCGCGGTGCGCGAGGTCGGTGATATCGGCGAACGGCGCCGCGTGTCGCGCGTCGACGATGCGTGTCGCGCCGGCTTCGGAGAGGCCGGTAATCATGCGCAGGCCGAGGCGGAGGGCGGGAGAAAACGGGGACGCACCACGTTTTCCATCGCCGGCTGTATTGAGTCGAGGCGGATCGCGGAAAACGTGGTGCGTCCCCATTTTCTCCGGGTCGGTCACGCCTGACGTTGGAGCGCTCCGAAAAACGTGGTGCGTCCCCATTTTCTGAGGCGCGTCGCGGAAAACGTGGTGCGTCCCCATTTTCTCGTGCGTCCCCATTTTCTCCAGCGTGCAGTCCCACTCGCTCACCGTCACGTCGACAGTCCGCACTTCGACATCGTGCCGGCGCGCGTCCTGCACCAGCTGGCTCGGTGCGTAGAAGCCCATCGGCTGCGAATTGAGCAGCGCGCCGCAGAACGCCGCGGGCTCGTAGTGTTTGAGCCACGCCGACACGTAGACGAGCAGCGCGAACGAGGCCGAGTGCGATTCGGGAAAACCGTATTCGCCGAAGCCCAGGATCTGCTGATAGATCTGGCGCGCGAACGCTTCGGCGTAGCCGCGCTCGCCCATGCCGTCGATCAGCCGCTGTTCGAACTTCGCGAGGCCGCCCTTGCGCCGCCACGCCGCCATCGAGCGGCGCAGGTGATCGGCTTCGCCGGCAGAGAAGCCCGCGGCGACGATCGCAAGCTGCATCACCTGCTCCTGGAAGATCGGCACGCCCAGCGTGCGCTCGAGCACGCTCTTCACCGCCTCGCTCGGATAGGTGAAGGGCTCCTTGCCCTGCCGCCGCCGCAGGTACGGATGCACCATCCCGCCCTGGATCGGGCCGGGGCGCACGATGGCGACTTCGATGACGAGATCGTAGAAGTTCGCGGGCTTCAACCGCGGCAGCATCGACTGCTGCGCGCGCGATTCGATCTGGAACACGCCGATGGTGTCGGCGCGTTGGCACATCGCGTAGACCTCGGCGTCTTCGGCCGGGATGTCCTGCATCGTCATTTCGCAGCCGCGGAATTGCGACACCATTGCCAGCGTGCGCCGGATCGCCGACAGCATGCCGAGTGCCAGGCAGTCGACCTTGAGCAGGCCCAGCGCGTCGAGATCGTCCTTGTCCCACTGGATCACCGTGCGATTCTCCATCGCCGCGTTCTCCACCGGCACCATCCGTTCGAGGAGGTCGCGCGCGATGACGAAGCCGCCGACGTGCTGCGACAGGTGGCGCGGGAAGCCCATCAGCTCGTTGGTCATCGTGACCAGCCGCAGGATCACCGGGTTGTCGGGTTCGAAGCCGGCCTCCCGAATGCGCTCGGGCTTCACCTCGCGGCCGTCCCACCACGCGAACACGCCGGTCAGCCGATCGACCTGCGCCAGATCGAGGCCGAGCGCCTTGCCGACGTCGCGCACCGCGCTCTTCGGCCGGTAGGTGATCAGCGTCGCGGCCAGCGCTGCGCGCTCGCGGCCGTATTTCCCGTAGATGTACTGGATCACCTCCTCGCGCCGCTGGTGCTCGAAGTCGACGTCGATGTCCGGCGGCTCGTTGCGCTCGCGGCTGATGAAGCGCTCGAACAGCATGCTCATTCGCGCCGGATCGACCTCGGTGATCGCGAGCGCGTAGCACACCGCCGAATTCGCCGCCGAGCCGCGACCCTGGCACAGGATCTTCTTGGACTTCGCGAACGCGACGATGTCGTGGACGGTGAGGAAGTAGGGCTCGTAGCGCAGTTCGGCGATCAGCGCGAGTTCGTGCTCGATCAGCTCGCGCACGTCCGGCGGGACGCCATTGCGGTAGCGGCGGACGAGCCCGGCTTCGGTCAGCGCGCGCAGATGCGAGGCGGGCGTCTCGCCCTCCGGCACGATCTCCTCGGGATACTCGTAGCGCAGTTCGTCGAGCGAGAAGCTGCAGCGCGCGGCGATCGCGACGGTTTCGTCGATCAACTCGCGCGGATAGATCGTCGCCAGCCGTCCGCGCGAGCGCAGGTGTCGCTCGCCGTTGGGATAGAGCGCATAGCCACATTCGGAAAGCGGCTTGCGCAGGCGGATCGCGGTCAGCGTGTCCTGCAAGGTGCGCCGCGCGCGGACGTGCAGGT
>JAAFGU010000435.1 GCA_010365205.1 Aromatoleum sp.
CCGCGAGCGCAAGGCTGCGCGCGGGAGCGGGCCCCCGGTCGCCGCATCCGGCGAGCCCCGTGGCCAGCGCGAGGAGCGTCCAAACGTAGCGCGTGCGGCAGCGCGTGCGCGCGGAGACGAAGCGAAATGCGATCATCGACGCGGATGGTAGCAGAGCGCGGCACCCCGGCCGGAACTCTCCGGCGATATGTTCGTCGACCGCAGGCAACCACGCGCGGGTCGCTATACTGGCATCCCGACTTCCACCGGCGTCCGGCGCGTTGCGCCACTGATCTTGTGTGCTGTCCCGTAAATTCGTTCGATAGTTCGCGGCGAAATCGGATGCCATGCTGCGTTATTCGGCCTCACCGTAGCCCGGGCTACGGCCTCGGCCTCACGCCTTGCGTGGATCCGACGCTCATCGCTCTTCAATATTCTTCAGAACTTACGGGACAGCACACCAGCCATGAGCATGCGTGAACTCGAACCCGGCATCGTCACCGATCTGACGAACCGCCTGACCTACGCCGGCTACCTGCGGCTGGACAAGCTGCTGACGGCGCAGGAGCCGCTGTCCGGCACCGCGACGACGCCGGCGCGCCACGACGAAATGCTGTTCATCGTCCAGCATCAGACGTCGGAGCTGTGGATGAAGCTGATGATCCACGAGCTGAAGGCGGCGATCCGCTTCGTGCGCGAAGACCGGCTCGACGCTTGCTTCAAGATTCTCGCCCGCGTCAAGCTGATTCAGAAGCAGCTGTTCGAGCAATGGGCGGTCCTGGAGACGCTGACGCCGTCCGAATACGAGGCGTTTCGCCCGACGCTCGGCAGTTCGTCGGGCTTCCAGTCGGCGCAGTACCGCGCACTCGAATTCCTGCTCGGCAACAAGCACGCGGCGATGATGGACGTGTTTCGCTACGATCCGGCGATCCACGAGGAACTCACCGCGCTGCTCGCGGCGCCGTCCCTCTACGACGAATTCCTGCGCCACCTCGCGCGGCGCGGGCTGGGGCTGCCGCCCGAATGCGTCGAACGCGACTGGTCGCTGCCGCGCGATTCGCATCGGGGCGTGGTCGCCGTGTTCAAAAAGGTCTACGACGATCCGGACACCTGGTGGGACGCGTACGAAATGGCCGAAAAGCTCGTCGACGTCGAGGAGTCGTTCCAGCTCTGGCGGTTCCGGCACCTGAAGACCGTCGAGCGGATCATCGGCTTCAAGCCCGGCACCGGCGGCTCGTCCGGCGTGGGATTCCTGAAGCGCGCGCTCGATCACCGGTTCTTTCCGGAATTGATCGACGTGCGCACCGAAATCGGAGCGCGGTGAGCGCCATGAGCGCCATGAGCGCCGTCGCGTCGACGGTCGATGCGATCCGCGCCGCCGTTGCCGCGCTCGGCCCCGGCGCGTTGAGCGAGCAGTCGCTGCAGGCTCACATCGCGCCGCTGTTCTCGCGCGCGCTCACCGCGAACCGTGAGCGGATCTACCTCGCCAACCACTCGCTGGGACGGGTTCTCGACGCGACGGAGGACGACGTGCGCGAGGCGCTCGCGGCGTGGTACGCGCGGATGGGGGACGCATGGGATGCGTGGAATATAGAAGTCGACGCCTATCGCGGGCGTCTCGCCGCGCTGCTCGGCGCAGCGCGCGCCGATGCGGTGCTGCCGAAGACGAGCGCCGGTCAAGGGCTGCGCGCCGTGCTCAACACCTACGATGCGGTGCCGAACGTCGTGGCCACGCGCGGCGAATTCGACTCGCTCGATGTCATCCTGCGCGAGTACGCGCGGCGCGGCCGGATCGCGCTGACCTTGGTCGACCCGGACCGGCACGGCCGCTTCGACGCGGCGAGCGTGCGCGCGGCGATCGTTCCCGGCACGGCACTCGTCGTCGTCTCGCAGGTGATGTTCGAGACGGGGCAGATCCTTCCGGACGTCGTCGGCATCGTCGCACACGCACGGGCGAGGGGTGCGCGCGTCCTGCTCGACGTCTACCATTCGCTCGGCGTAATTCCGCTCGACGTGGCGGAAAGCGACGTCGACTTCGCGGTTGGCGGCGCGTACAAATACCTGCGCGGCGGACCCGGTGCGTGCTTCCTTTACGTGGCGCCGCGCCATCTCGACGCGGGGTTGCGCACACTCGACACCGGCTGGTTCGCGAAGGAGGCGCCATTCGACTACGCGCGTCCCGACCCTCCGCGGTTCGGGCCGGGGGGCGACGCCTGGCTCGAATCAACGCCGCCGGTGCTGCCGTTCTACCAGGCCCGCGCCGGTCAGGTGCTGGTCCAGGCGATCGGCGTCGAGCGCCTGCGCGCGCATTCGCTCGCCGCGCAACGGCGGCTGGTCGCGCTGCTCGCCGAACACGGCATTGCGGCGGAGGG
>JAAFGU010000436.1:0-2336 GCA_010365205.1 Aromatoleum sp.
ACTACAACCGGCATATGTCGCTGGACCAATGACCTGCGCCGCGGACCCGCGGGTTCGCGCGCGGCAGGCCGAACTGCGATCACGCGCGGGGTATGGGCCGCGCCGACGCCGTCAAGGCCCGCACATCCGCGGCGCCGGAGAGCGTCGCGCATTGTCCGATCAGACGCTCGGCGCGGGCGGCGCCCAGCACCGGATCGACGAGGCCGTGGAATTTGCGCTGCAGGTCGGCGTCCGTCATCGGCCTCTCCACGCTGCCGATCGCATGCTCGACGAACACGTGCAGCCGGCGGCCATCCTTGCAGATCACCGTGACGTCTGCCGCCGCTTCGTCGATGGCGTCGTCGACCGCCGCCTTGATGCGGTCGCGCAGCGCAATCACGTCAGCCCGGGCGACGACGCCGTCCGAGAACTCGGCCTCGCCAGCCTGCCCGAACACGAGGCCGGCGGCGCAGGCGTGGTAGACGCTGAATTTGGCTTCTAGCCCGGTGCGCGGCGCCGTCTTGCCGGTCAGTTCCAGCACCAGGGAGTGAACCTTCAACTCGACGCGTTCGATCTCGTCGGCGCGCAGGCGATGACCCGCACGCAATTGCACGCAGCCGTCGATGCTCGGATGAATGACGATGCCGCAGGCAAACGGCTTGTAGGAATTGAACGCGATCTCGAACCGCTGGCCGAGCCCGTCAGTGATTTCGTTCCAGTCGCATTTGGTCGAGTACGTCTGCGCCAGACCGCGCTGCGCTTCGATCGCGCGCATCGAGGCGGTGTAGCCGTGCTTCGCCATCAGCGCCGACATCAAGCCGGCGCGTGCGGCGCCGCCCGGGTGAAAGGGCTTGGTCATCGATCCAAACTGTTCGCGGATGCCGATGGGCTGCGATGCGGCGATGCCCAGCGCCATCGCCGTCTTGTCGGCTCCCAGGGACAACAAGCGCGCGCACGCCGCGGCGGCCCCCAGCATCCCGGTCGAGCCGGTGATGTGCCAGCCGCGGTCATAGTGATCGGGATAAATCATATTGCCCACCCGGCACGAGACGTCGATGCCGAGCACGACGGCGTCGACCAGCTGGCGGCCGGTGGCGTCGACATGTTCGGCGAGCGCGAGCGCGGCGGAGGCGACCGGTCCCGCCGGATGGATGATCGTCTTCAGATGCGTGTCGTCGAAATCGAAGGTGTGCGACGTGATGCCGTTCAACAGCGCCGCGCTGCCAATGTCGACGCGCTCGCCGCGGCCGAGGATCGACGCCTGCGCGCTCGGCGAGAACTCGAGTACCGCCGCGAGCGCCGCTTCGACGGTCGGGTGGCGCGCGGCGCCGACCGCGCAGCCGACCCAATTGAGCAGCGTCCGGTGCGCTTCCTTCTCGACGCCGGCGTCCCAGCCCTGCGCCGGATGGGTGGCGACGAAATCCGCCAGGATCCGGGTGACCGGCGGGGCGTTGGAATCCGCCGTCACCCGCGTGTTGTGTGCCATTGCCTCTCCGTGTCGAATATCCGTGCGGGTCGAATGCCCGCGAGGCCGCGCCGGCGGCCTCGGGCATGCCGCGTTTTCCCTACTCGCTGATCTCGATTTTTCGGTCCTTCGCGAGGCGGGACCATTTGGCGATATCGTCCTTCATGTACCGGCCGAATTGCTCCGGCGACATCGGCATCGGCTCCAGCGCCTCGCCCGACAGCCGCTCGCGCAAGTCCGGGCTCTCGAGCAGCTTGTTGATTTCCTCGTTCAGACGCTTCACGATCGCCGGCGGGAGGTTCGCCGGGCCGACGATGCCGTACCACTGGACGCCGTCGAAGCCCGTGTAGCCGGATTCCTCGAACGTCGGCACGTCGGGCACCAATGGATGGCGCTTGGTGCCGGTGATCGCCAGCGCCCTCACCTTCCCCGCCTTGATGTGCGGCAGCGCCGCCGCGAGGCCGGGAAACATCGCCTGCGTCTGGCCGCGGAGGATGTCGAGGAACGCCGGTCCGATGCCTCTGTAGGGAACGTGGACGATGTCGAGATCGGCGGCGACCTTCAACTGCTCCATCGCGAGATGGGTCAGCGTTCCGGGTCCCGACGAGCCGTAGGACAGCGTGCCGCCGTTCGCTTTCGCGTAGCGGACGAATTCCTGCAGCGTCTTGACCGGCAGCGACGGCGGCACCACGAGGATGTTTGGCGTGCCGCCGACCATCGCAACCGGCGTGAAGTCCTTCACCGCGTCGTACGGCAGCTTGCGCACCGCCGGATTGGTGCCGTGGGTGCCGACGTAGCCGACCATCAGTGTGTATCCGTCCGGCGCGGCGCGCGCGGTCGCCAGCGATCCGACCACCCCTCCTCCGCCGCTTTGATTGTCGACGATGATCGA
>JAAFGU010000436.1:2386-4109 GCA_010365205.1 Aromatoleum sp.
CGCCGGGTTGCACCGGCGCGATGATCTTGATCGGCTTGTTCGGATAGGCCGCCTGGCCGAACGCAAGGGCTGCGAACACTGCGGTCGCGATTGCGGCGAGCATCGTCACGACAATGCGCTTACGGCATTCCCGCATGGTTTCTCCTTGGGTCTTCCGCGATTCCATCAGATCTTGAAGGCTTCCAGCGTTTCCGGCGCGAACAGTTCGTCCGCCTGCAGCCGCCGCCGCGACAGTCCCTGCTCGTGGTGGTAGCGCAGGAAGGTGTCGAGAACGGCGAGATTGGCGTTGAACCCGTACGGCCACCAGTCGTCGCCCATCTCCCGCCGCGCCTCGTGGACGTGCGCGACTTGCCAGGGCAGCATCGTCGCCATGGCGTGCGTCGTGTCGAGATTCTCGCTCGCCCGCCGCTTCGCCTCGGCGAACGCCTTGAACAGCGATCGCGCAATCCACGGGTTGGCGCGGTAGACATCGCGCCGGATCACCACCGTGTGCATGATGGGAAACAGCTTCGTCCGGCGGTAGTAGTCGCGCTCGACTTCGCCGTAGTTCTCGAACAGCCGCCGCACGACGTCCGGACGGGTACGAATCGTCGACGGACTGCGCGGCGCGTACAAAGCGTCGATCTCGCCGTCCGCGAGCATCTGCGACAGCGTCTGCGTCGAGCCGATGGGCACAATCCTGAACTTTGCCGGCAGGTCGAGCGTGAGCTTCTCACCGCGCCCGGTTGCCTCCATGCCGCCCGTGCAATACGTCACGCTGGCGGGATCCACGCCGTACTCGTCCTGCAGTATCCCCCGGATCCACACCGGCGCCGTCAGCTGGTACTCCGGCGTGCCCACCCGCCTGCCGATCAGGTCTCGGGGTTCCCGAATTCCACTTTTCGCGGAGACGAAAATGCACGACTGCCGGAACATCCGCGAAGGAAATACCGGGATCGCGATGAACGGCGGATCGTCGCGCATCATCGTGACGGCGTACGAGGACAGCGACATCTCCGCGACGTCGAACTCGCGGTGGCGCACCATCCGGAAGAAAGTCTCCTCGACCTCCAGGCCAAGGTAATTGAGATCGATGCCCTCGGCTTGCACGGTCCCGTCGGCGAGTGCCCGCGTCCGGTCGTAATCCCAGCAAGCCAACGACAGCCGCAGTTTGGTCACGCGCATCTCCCAGCTTCGATGAAAGGGGGCCGGCGCGACGGCGTCGCTCCGACATGTTTCGCTCCGAGAGCCGTCGCGCCTCCCCGCGTCGAGCCGTCTTCTCGCGCCCTCATCCGCCACGTTTTCATCCGCCGCTCACCGCGCACTACCCGACCGCCTACCCCCGGACCGCGCCGCCTCGCGCGGCGGTACCACGTGCCCGGATCCGGACGCCGATCGCGCTTCTTCGCGCGCGAGATTCTCGAGCAGCGCCAGCAGCGTACGGCGCGTCGCGGTGACGTCTGCGACCGAAGCGCCGGCAAGCGCGATCCGATTGATTTCCTCGGCGAGCGGGACCAGCGCGCGTCTGAGCGCCCGGCCGCGCACGGTGAGGAAGATGTGGATCTTGCGCCGGTTGTCGGCGAATGGACGGCGCACGATGTAGCCGCGGCTTTCCATTACCTTCAATGCCGCGAATGTCGTCGGTTCCATCACGCCCGCCTCGCGGCTCAGATCACGCTGGGTGAGTCCGTCGCCCTCCCACAGAATGCGCAGAAATACCCAATGGCCAAAGGATACCGCGTGC
>JAAFGU010000437.1 GCA_010365205.1 Aromatoleum sp.
CCGCCGCGCAGCATCCCGGCGCCATCGGTGATGGACTGCGCGCCGGCCGCGCCCGCCCCGAGCCACGCCGCGGCGATGACCGCGCTGCGCAGCCATTTCATGCGTATTCTATTCATTGTCGGCTATCCGTCCGGTCGGGGGCGCGTTGTCGCGCGGACCCATGACGATGCCCATCGCCAAGGCGCGACCGCGCGGGCTCAACGTCTCCCGACAATCCTGTGGGGGGCAGCGCGCAAACTGCATGCCGTTGCCCGATATTCGTTTCATTGTAACAGCTTAGCGGATCGCGAGTATTTCCAACAACGCTGCTGCGCCCCGCGCAACTCCTTCCACCACGCATCCTGCTCATTTGCCGCGGCAGTATTCGGCGGAATTCGGCTGGACCCATTGCCATTCCGTCAGGGGCGTCGCGTCGGACCGGTCGCATGGCCCGCGCTGGTCGCAGGGCATATGCCGGTCCGGTCGCGTATCGGTGCCACTGCGTTGGGTATGATCCGCAGATGCTTGGACTGGCCGAGCTCCGGAGAGTTCCGCATGCCCGTGCGCGTGCGCACCGCGGAACGACCACCGTGCAACCGCCTCGTCCGTTGGATATTGCGGGAATCGACCCCGGCATCGCCCAGGAAGCGCACGCGATGCGCGGCGGCCGGCGAAGCGGGCCGCAACCGACGGGGAAATCGGGCGCGCGATGAGTACCCCTAGTCCGATCAACGTCGGCTCGCTCGCGGCCTTCGCGCACAATTTTTGCTGCGACGTTGCGACGATTCCCGGCAACGTCGTGCTGCTTGGCTGGTCGGCGGAGGACGACCGGTGGTCTGTCGCTCCGGAACGCGCTTGCCGCGACGCCGCATTTGCGGACCGCGTTCCGGCCACGCTCCGGTTTTTCGGCGACGACGTGTTGCCCGGGCTGTCCGGTCGCTCCTTCTGGTTCCCGCTGTGTTTCTACGACGGATGGCGGGAACGGAATCTGTTTTCCGAGCGTTACACGTGGGTGCCTGCCCGCGGTCTCGACGCATCCGACGAGTGGCGCGGGGCGCCCGGCGAGGTGCCGATTCTGAGCGCGAGCCGACGCTGGATCGCGTGCTTTGGCGCGCATCAGGGCGACCCCAGCGCGGTCCTGCTTCCGGATCCGCATTACCTCGCCCGCGGCCGATACGCGCGGTTACTCGGCGAGGTGCGCGCGCATCGGATCGCATGGGAAGCGCGGAGTGCGCGCGCGGTGTTCTGCGCCGGCGACCACGGCGAACCGGCCAACTACTTTCCGCCCGTCGTTCCCCGGAGACCGCATCCGCGCCGCTATTTGAAGGAGGTCGTCGATGCGGCACATCTGGACGTCGACGTGCATCTGGGACACGGCGTGACGCAGGCCGCGCAGATGACGCGAAAGTGGGTGCTGGACGTCGACGGATATGCGCGCACCTGGGACGCGTTCGCGTGGAAGATGCAAAGTGGCTGCGCCGTGCTTTCGGCGGCTTCGCCGTGGGAATCGTTTTTCACGCGACTGTTCGAGCCGTGGCTGCATTTCGTTCCGGTTGCCAACGATTTTTCCGATCTGGCGGAACGACTCGACTGGTGCCGCGAGCACGACGACGAATGCCGGCAGATCGCGGAGCGCGCGCGACAGCGCGCCGAGTCCGTCTATCACCCGGACTACGTCGCAGACGTCGTCGTAAAGCGGTGGCGCGCGCTGCTGGTTGGCGCGGAGTCGGCCGTCCCGTCCCCGGTGCCGCATGAAGACCGCCTTCCCGGTATATGATGTGTGGGCTACAAACGACGGTGAGAACTGGCCATCCCGCCGGCGACTGACATGCGGAAACGGCGCCATACCGCAGCGGCAGGCCACACGCCTTGGGGAGACCGATGCCATGCCATCCCGACGCGAACAGGCCGGTTTCCGGCCGATGAAGGTTCAGGTCCGCTCGGGCAGTTATGCCGAGGCTTTCTATCGCGGGAAGAGCGGATTGATCGGCAACGCGCTGGGCCGCTCGCGCGCGATCGTTCCCGGCATCGCGCCGTCGCCGATCGACGATCTGATCTTCCACGGCGGCAAGACGGTGCCGCACATGCAGCTCGCCAATCTGTACGTCGGCGGCGCCGCCGCATGGAAGGCCTCCGACGTCGAGGCGATCGACAAGGCCATCTATCGCGCCATGAACGACCGGCGCCTCAATAACGTGATGGTTCAGTATTTTCCCGGGAACAAGCTCGAATGCGCGGCGCTCGAGTCGAGGATTCTCGACGGGACGCCGCCGAAGGTCGTCTCGCAGTACGACACGATCGCGATGCTGAAGAAGCTCTATGCCGACGGCGCGCTCGGCCACTCGGACCT
>JAAFGU010000438.1 GCA_010365205.1 Aromatoleum sp.
GGAAGAGGTTGATGTCCTTGCCGGGCTTCAACTCGCTCCAGATCGCCGCATGCAGCTCGCCGTACAGCTCGGACAGGCGGAATCCCTGCGCGGGCTGCGCGAGCTTGGCCTCGCTGTCGAGAATCCGCTGGGCGACCGATTCGCTCATCAGCTGGGCGAGCGCCGGCCGCTGGATCGCGAGCACCTGGGTCGGCAGCGAATAGTCGAGTCCCGCCGGCGACAGGCCGACGTCGAAGCTGTCGCCGCGGTCGAGGTAGTCCGGCACCAGCCGCTGCATGAACTCCGGCCGGAAGCGGAAGCTGTCGAATGCAAACAGGCTGCCGGCCAGAAGCTTCAACGCGGCGCGCTGGCGCTCGGCGGGAACCGGCAGCATCGGCGCCCGCCCCGTGCCCGCGTGATCGCGAACAACCGACACGCCGCCGACGTAACGGGCGGCGATCAGGCTCGATGCGCGGACCTGTTCGAGCCCGCGCGTAATCGTGCGACGTAGCGCCGCGTAGCTTTCGCCGGGCTTGAGCGCCCGGTTCTGCCAGCGGTCGATCAGCTCGTGCGCCAGTGCGAAGCGGCGCGCGGCAAATTCGAGCGGATCCGACGACAGGTCATTCTGCGTCGCGTCGGGGTCGATGCCCGTGCTCGCATCCTCGTCGGTCGAGTAGGCGAGCAACGGCTCGTCGCTGCGCGCGGCGATCCGCTTCAATTCGTCGGCCTCGCCGTCCGGAGCGATCGGCCGGTAACCGTATTCGATCGCCCAGTAGTCGTAGGGGCCGATCGTCGTCATGAAATACGCGCCCTGCGTCTCGCCGGGGAGCGCGATATTGGTCGCCGGATACTCCATCACCGAGCCGACGACGCCGTTCGCCCGGGTGAAGACCGGATCGTTCAGCTGCGCCTGCGTATAGACGGTCGACGCGCGGAAGTTGTGGCGCAGACCGAGCGCGTGACCGACTTCGTGGATGACGATTTTCTTGAGGTCGGCAAGCACGAACGCCTCGGCGTCGGGGCCGTCGGGTTCGATTTCGTCGCGCGCTTCGAGCAGGTCCAGCGTGAAGTCGAGTTCCTGCGCGGAAACTTCCTCGATCCGGCAGGCGAGGAGTTCGGCGTCGCGCCCGGCTGGAGCGATCGGCAGCGGCAGCTGCTCAAGGAGCTGGCTGCGCCGGCCGCGCAGCCGCGCCGGGTCGACGCCGATGTCCGCGTCCAGGATCTCGCCGCTGCGCGGATCGACCTGGCGCGGACCGATCCCGCCGAACACGGGACGCGCGGTCGTGAACCAGCGCACCGACGCGTGCCGCGCGTCGAGCGTGTCCCAGTCGGCGTCGTCGGGCTGGATCTTTGCCTGCAGCGCATCCTTGTACCCGATGCGCTCGAAGGCCTTGTTCCATTCGAGGATGCCGTCGATGACCGTCGGCCGGTAATGATCGGGAATGTTGCGGTCGAGCCAGAACACGATCGGTTGCTTCGGCTCCGACAGCGCGGCCGACGGATCCGTCTTCTCCAGGCGCCAGCGCTGGATGTAGTTGACGCGCGGCGTCAGCGCCCGGTCGTTCGTATAGTCGAAGCGCGACGTCGCGAAATAGCCGACGCGGTCGTCGGCCAGACGCGGCGCCATCGTCTGTTCGGGCAGCTTCGCGAAGTTATAGTAGAAGCCGAGAAAAAGGCTGCGGATGTCGGGCAGCGTCGCCGGCGGCGGCGTGACGGGGAACGAACCGGGCGTCGCGGGCGGCTGGATTACGCGCTGCAGCGCGTAGTGCGCGTTGACGGTGAACGACGTAAGGTCCGGAGTCGTGTGCGCCCTGGTGATTGCCGAATTGCGCGCGTCGAACGAATACGGTTGCCGGTACGTGCGCTCGAGCCAGCCGTTGGCGCCGGGGATGTCGGCAAGCAGCAGCGCATTGAGATCGATCAGCACCGACTTGCGTTCCGGGTGGGCCTGCGACGCGACGGGCACGCTGCCGACCAGACTATCGGAAAACGACTCGCGCACGCCCTGCGCCTGCGGCGTCTTCGGTTGCGCGAAGTAGCGCATGTTCAGCGCGACGAGCTGCACCAGCGGTCCCTGCCGACGGAATGCGACGAGATCGCTGTCCCACATCGTGCCGCCGAGGAAGGCCTTTTCGCCGAGCCCGGCAGACAGATTCACCGAGAAGAAGTACGGCTGTTCGAACTGCTCCGGCGCGATCTCGAGCCAGAGCTTTTCGTCCTTCTGCCAGATCCGGAACAGCCCCGCGGTCTCCTTCGCGTCCTTGATCACGTCGGCGAACGGACGCTGTTGGCTCGCCGCGGTCACGGCGGCGGCGGCGCCCGCTGCGGCGGCGCTCGCCGTGGCGATCG
>JAAFGU010000439.1 GCA_010365205.1 Aromatoleum sp.
GACGACAGCGCGAAGACGAAGTCGGTCTACTTCGAGTACGACCTCGCGTCGGCGAAGCTGACGCTCCTGCCGGAGTTCGAGGCCGACAAGAAACCGCGCTGGGCGTCGATCTCGCCGGATGAACAGACGGTTGTCTTCGCGCGCGGCTTCAACCTGTTCATGATGGACGCGGCGAGCTTCGCGAAGGCGCAGAAGAAACCGGGCGACACGACCGTCGCCGAAATCCAGATCACGGCCGACGGTGAGGACCATTTCGCGTACGCGCGCCGGCTGCAGGACGACGACAGGAAAGCGCTTCGCAAGGACTCGAAGGACGACAAGCACCAGATGGGACCGCGCGTGCCGTCCCTCCAGATCTACTGGGCGAAGGACTCGAAAAAGTTCGCCGTGGTCCGCCGCGACGAGCGCAAGGTCGCCGACCTGTGGGTCATCAACTCGCTGTCCAATCCGCGTCCGACGCTCGAAACGTACCGCTACGCCATGCCCGGCGAGGCCAACATCGCCCAGCCGCAGATCGAGCTGTTCACGGTCGAGACGAAGGCGCGCATCAGGGTCAAGGCCGAACGGTTCAAGGACGAGGCGCTGCAGATCAATGCGGCGCCCGTGTCCGCCATCGCGCGGGAGAAAGATCGCACGGATCCCCGCTGGGTCAGCGAGACGTCGGACAAGCTGTATTTCACACGCAGCAGCCGCGACCTGCACAAGGTCGATCTCTGCGTTGCCGACACGGCCACCGGTGACGTGAAGGTCCTCGTTGAAGAGCGGTTGAACGTCTACATCGAGACGAAGCCGGTCCGCCTGATCAACAACGGCCAGGAATTCGTCTGGTGGTCGGAGCGCGACGGGTGGGCGCACTTCTACCTGTTCGACGGCACCGGCACGCTCAAGCGTCAGCTCACTGCCGGCGAGTACGTGGCGGACGACGTCATCGCCATCGACGCCAAAGCCCGTACGATGCTGTTCACCGCAGACGGCCGCGAAGGCGGAGAAGATCCGTACTACTCGCACATCTACCGCGTCAGCCTCGACGCCGACCCGAAGAGGCCGTCCGATCCCGCGGTGCCGAAGCTGCTCGATCCCGGCGACGCCTCGCACGCGATCAGCGCGAACGACTCAGGGCAGTACTTCGTCGACGCCAGTTCGCGCGTGAACACGGCGCCGAAATCGGTGCTCTACGACGCGGCCGGGACGCCGCTCGCCGAGCTCGAGGCCACCGACGTGACGCCGATGCTGGAAGCGGGCTACAAGTTCCCCGAGCCCTTCAAGGTGAAGGCAGACGACGGCATCACCGACCTGTACGGCGTGATGTACAAACCGTTCGATTTCGATCCCAGCAAGAAATACCCGATTATCGAGTTCGTCTATCCCGGACCGCAGACCGAAAGCGTGACGAAAACGTTCTCGCCGAAGAACGCGAACAACACCCTGGCGCAATTCGGCTTCATCGTCATCGAAGTGGGGAACCGCGGCGGGAACCCGCAGCGCTCGAAGTGGTATCACACCTACGGCTATGGCAACCTGCGCGACTACGGCCTCGCCGACAAGAAGGCGGCGATCGAGCAGCTGGCGCGGCGTTACGCGTTCATCGACATCGATCGCGTCGGCATCACCGGACATTCGGGCGGCGGCTTCATGTCGACCGCGGCGATGCTCGTCTATCCGGATTTCTTCAAGGTGGCGGTCTCAGAGTCCGGCAACCACGAGAACAACGTCTACAACAATACATGGAGCGAGAAGCACCACGGCATCAAGGAAATCGATCTCCCCGACGGCGAGGCGAAGTTCGAGTACAGCATCGACAGGAACTCGGAGCTGGCGAAGAATCTGAAAGGTCACCTGCTGCTGACGACGGGGGACATCGACGACAACGTCCACCCGGCCGGCACGCTGCGCATGGCGGACGCCTTGATCAAAGCGCACAAGCGGTTCGACTTCTTCGTGCTGCCCGGCCTGCGCCACAGCTATCTGCCCGAGGCGGACTATTTCTTCTGGGTCCGATCGGACTACTTCTGCCGGTGGCTGCTCGGCAGCTCTCCCGACCGCGTGGACATCGTCGAGCTCAATCGGGAGAAGGAGCAGACGAACAAGAAGGGTAAGTAGGCCAAAGGCAAAAGCACCGGGCAGTTGACAGGCGTCAAACAGTTGTTTTATACATCTGTTTGACGCCATCATGAAAAAGGCCGCGCTTCCGCTCCTGCTGCTCGCCGCCATCGGCGGCGGCGTGTACTACTACCTTCACCTGCGCCCGCCGGCGCTCGTCCTCACGGGGATCGTCACCACGAACGAGGTGATGGTGAGCCCGCAGAT
>JAAFGU010000028.1 GCA_010365205.1 Aromatoleum sp.
GGTTCGCGTGCGTCTGATTGCCGTGTACGCTGTTGCCCGGTTCGATCTCGTCATGCGGTTCGGTTTGAGGCGCGCCCTCGCCTGCGGGCAACGCCTCGCGCGGCGACGCCGGTCCACGATTCGGATTGCGCGGCCCTACGCGTTGCCCTTGGCCCCGCGGGCGCGGGCCCGGTCCTTGCCCCTGTGGGCGCGGGCCCTTCCCTTGCGGCCGATTGCCCTGATGCTGCTGGCGCCCGCCGCCGGACTGCTTGCCTGGCGCCGGTCCGGTGGCCTTCATGCCTGCCGCGGTGAGGACGATGGCGACCTCGTCAGACGTCAGTTCGAGCGTCTGGCTTCGCTTCACTCGGGACGGCATCGCAACGGTCCCGTAGCGTGTGCGGATCAGCCGGCTCACGGTCAGGCCCAGCGCTTCGAACAGGCGGCGAACTTCGCGATTGCGCCCCTCTTTCAGGACCACGTGGTACCAGTGGTTGGATCCCTCGCCACCGCCATCCTCGAGTTTCTCCACCTTTGCGCTGCCGTCGTCGAGCTCGATGCCCGCCAGGAGCCGTTGCTGGTGCTCCGGCGTCAGCAGGCCCATCACGCGCACCGCGTACTCGCGTTCGATCTCGTAGCGCGGATGCATCATCTTGTTGGCGAGTTCGCCCGAATTCGTGAACAACAGCAGCCCCTCGGTATTGAAGTCGAGGCGCCCGATGGCGATCCATTTGCCGTTGCCGATGTTCGGCAGCTGCTCGAACACCGTCGGCCGACCCTCCGGGTCGTCACGCGTGACGATCTCGCCGGCCGGCTTGTGATACATCAGGATGCGCGCCCGCGGTTCGGCGAAGCGAACCTTGACCAGTTCGCCGTTGATCCGCACCTCGTCGCCCGGGCCGACTTTCTGACCGACGTCGGCCGGCTCGCGATTCACGGTGATGCGTCCCGCCAGGATCATATCCTCCATCGCACGGCGCGAGCCGAAGCCGCACGAGGCGAGGACCTTGTGCAGGCGTTGCGGCTCGCTGAAGACCTCGTCAGTGGAGGACTTGTGGCGCGGCGGCGCCAGGCTCTCCGTGATCTCCTGCAGCGCCAGGCTCGGCTGCTGCACCGGGCCCGTCGGGGGTCGGTGCCAGGATCGGGCTCGCGAGCGCGAGCTGCGCTTCGGCGGCTTTGGTTGGGGCATCGGGCATCTCCAGCAAGTGGGAAGTGTCGAGTTCGGCCAGAGGGGGCAGCTCGGACAACGAGCGCAGGCCGAGATCGTCGAGAAAGGTCTTGGTGGTCGCGTAGAGCGCCGGGCGTCCCGGCGTTTCGCGGTGTCCGACCACTTCGACCCATTGGCGGTCCGTCAGCGCCGCGACGACGCTGGTGGACACGGCGACACCGCGGATGGCTTCGACGTCGCCGCGGGTCACGGGTTGCTGATAGGCGATGATCGCCAGCGTTTCCATCACCGCCCGCGAATACCGCGGCGGTTTTTCCGGCGACAGCCGGTCAAGATACGGTTGAATCCCGGGAGTCCCCTGGAAGCGCCAGCCCGAGGCGACCTGGACGAGTTCGACGGTCTTTCCCGACCACTCGTCGCGCACCTCGTCCAGCAGCTTGCGAATCACGTCGGCGTCCAGCGCTGGGTCGAACAACTTCGCCAGTTGCGCCACCGCCACCGGCTCGCCGGCCACGAGCAAGGCAGCCTCGAGGATACCCTTGATCTGTTTCAGATCGTCCATCGTCGAACCTGTCGTAACGCGGGCGTCAGGCTTCGAGCGCGAAGCCCGGGCCGCCCGTCAGTTGCACATAAATCGGCGCGTAGGGCTCGGCCTGCGCGATCGATACCAGCTGCTCGCGGGCGAGCTCGAGCAACGCGAGAAAGGTCACCACGAGGTGCGCTATGTCGGCGTGCTCCGCAAAAAGCGAGGTAAATTCGGCGTAGCGATCGGGCGCGAGCGCCTTCAGCATCCGGCTCATTTCCGCGCGCACCGAGAGCTGCTCGCGCGCCACCAGGTGGTGGCGGTTCACGTTCGCCCGCGCGACGAGACCCGCCCATGCCGCGCGCAGGTCGTACGGGGCCACCCCGGGCAGCCGCGCCGCCGCCACCCGCTCGAACCAGACGCGCACGATCGCGAAATCACGATCGGCGAGCGGCAGTGCGTCGAGCGCGCGCGCGGAGAGCTTCATGTGCTCGTACTCGAGCAGCCGGCGGACGAGTTCCGCGCGCGGATCCCTGTCGTCGTCGCCCGTCAGCGCCGGCGGCTTCGGCAGCAGAAGCCGCGACTTTATCTCGATCAGCACCGCCGCCATCAGCAGGTATTCGGCCGCGAGTTCGATCTGCGTGCGGCGCATCATCTCCACGTAGCCGAGGTACTGGCGCGTCAGTTCCGCCATCGGAATGTCGAGCACATTGATGTTCTGCTTGCGAATCAGGTAGAGCAGCAGGTCAAGCGGTCCCTCGAACGTGTCGAGGAAGATTTCAAGCGCTTCCGGTGGAATGTACAGGTCCTGCGGCAGCTCGAGCATCGGCTCGCCGTAGATCCGGGCAACCGGCGCGCCGGCCTGCGCGGCGAGATCGATGACGACGCCGGTCATGAACCTGCACTCCGGTCGATCGCGGCTTGCGAGAAACGGCAAGTGACCCGACGGCTCATGTGTAGTCGAGGCCCATCGCTTCGCGAACTTCGCGCATGGTCTCCTCGGCCAGCTTGCGCGCGCGTTCGCAACCGTCGGCGACGATATTGCGCACGAGTTGCGGGTCGTCGAGATAGCGTTGCGCGCGTTCGTGGATCGGCGCTTGCTCCCTGATGATCGCGTCGATCACCGGCTGCTTGCACTCGAGACAACCGATGCCCGCAGTGGTGCAACCGGCAACGACCCAGTCGCGGGTCGCCTGATCCGAATATATCTGGTGCAGCGGCCACACCGGGCAGCGATTCGGGTCGCCCTTGTCGGAGCGGCGCACGCGAGCCGGATCGGTCTGCATCGTTCGGATCTTCTTCGTCACCTCGGCCGGATCCTCGCGAAGCAGGATGGCATTGCCGTACGACTTCGACATCTTCTGGCCGTCGAGGCCGGGCACTTTCGGCGTCGCCGTCAGGAGCGGCTGCGGTTCGGGCAGGATGACGCGGCGCGAGCCCGCCAGATAGCCGAACAGCCGCTCGCGGTCGCCGAGCGCCAGATTCTGCGTCTCGTTCAGCAGAACCTTTGCCGCCTCCAGCGCAGCCTCGTCGCCCTGTTCCTGGAATGCGGTGCGCAGTGCTTCGTAGCGGCGCGCCTTCTTCGACCCAAGCTTCTTCACCGCGGCCTTCGCCTTTTCCTCGAAACCCGCCTCCCGACCGTAGATGTGATTGAAGCGACGGGCGAGCTCGCGCGTGACCTCGATGTGCGAGACCTGATCCTCACCGACCGGCACCATGTTCGCCCGATAGATCAGGATATCGGCCGACATCATGACCGGGTAACCGAGAAAGCCGAAGTTGGACAGGTCGCGATCGACGAGCTTCTGCTGCTGATCCTTGTACGTCGGGACGCGCTCGAGCCAGCCGACGGGCGCGATCATCCCGAGCAGCAACGCCAGTTCGGCGTGTTCCGGCACGCGCGACTGGATGAAGATCGTCGCCCGGGTCGGCTTGATGCCGGCCGCCAGCCAGTCGACGAACATCGTCCACACCGATTCGGAGATGATCTCCGACGCATCGAAGTGGGTGGTCAACGCGTGCCAATCGGCGGCGAAATACAGGCACTCGTACTCCTCCTGCAGCTTCACCCAGTTCTTGAGCGCGCCGTGGTAGTGGCCGATGTGCATGCGGCCGGTAGGGCGCATGCCGGACAAGACGCGGTCAGCGTACATGCAAGCGCAGAGGTTGGCGGCGACCGCTCACAGCCCGACGATCAGGGTGAGGAGTCTCAAAAACAGGGACACCAGAGGTGACATCAGGTCGTTGAGGAAGCCGGTGGCGAGCAGCAGGATCACGATCATGAATCCATAGGGTTCCAGGCGCGAGTAGCTGATCGCGAGCCGGTGGGGAAGCAGGCTCACTGCGATGCGGCCGCCGTCGAGCGGAAGAATGGGCAACAGGTTCAATGCCATCAATACCAGGTTGATCTGGATGCCGATGCTCGCCATTTCGGCAAGACCCTCGCTCGCGAAGACCCCGCCCGGCATCGCATTCTTGAGCAGGAAGCCCCACAGTAGCGCCATCGCGAAATTGGCGAACGGGCCCGCGCCCGCGACCCAGAACATGTCGCGTTTCGGGTTGCGCAAGTTCCCGAAGTTCACGGGAACGGGCTTCGCCCATCCGAAAATGAAGGCCGGTCCGCCGAAAAGCTTGGCCAGAAGCAGCAGAATCCCCGGGACCGCGATGGTCCCGACGGGGTCGATGTGCTTGAGCGGATTCAGCGTCACCCGGCCCAGCATCCAGGCCGTCTGATCCCCGAACAGCTTGGCGACGTACCCGTGGGCCGCTTCGTGGAGCGTGATCGCGAAGACAACCGGCACCGCATACAGGGCGATGGTCTCAAGCAACGAAAAATCCATTGGATGGGATTTTACCCGAGTTGGGCTCGGGCTGCCCGGGTGGCTCGTCGGCGACTCATGCGGCGTCAGTCGTCGGCGGCCGCCGGGAGCCCAAGGCGCACCGGATCGCCCGCCCCGTACCGGACCACGCCCGGGGGTTCCACGGCAAGATCGACGACAGTGGTGGGCGCCGAGCGACAGGCGCCGGCATCCAGTATCAGATCGAGCGCGTGCTCGAGTGCGCCGCGGATCGAGTCGGCATCGTTGAGCGGTTCCGACTGCCCCGGAAGAATCAGCGTCGACGACAGGATCGGTTCGCCCAGCTCGGCGAGTAACGCCGTGACGACCGGGTGATCCGGCACGCGCACGCCGACGGTGCTGCGCTTCGGATGCTGGAGCCGGCGCGGCACCTCGCGGGTCGCCGGAAGCACGAACGTATAGGGGCCCGGCGTACCCTGCCGGACGACCTTGAACTGCCAGTTGTCCAACCGCGCGAAATGGGCAATGTCGTGCAGATCACGGAGCACGAGAGTCAGCAGGTGCCCATCGCCCACCCCGCGAATCTGCCGGATTCGCCGCGCCGCGACCGCGTCGCCCAGCTGGCACCCCAGCGCATAGCTCGAATCGGTCGGGTACGCAATCACGCCGCCGGTGCGCAGGATGGCCGCCGCTTGCCGAACCAGGCGCGGCTGAGGATGGGTTGGATGAATCTGAAAGTACTGGGCCATGGCGCAAGGGGGATGATTCCAAGTCTTCCAACCCTGTTCGGACGATATAATCGGCAGAATTCTAACTCACGGTTATAACCAGGCCATGAATCTGCAGCAGTTGCGGTACCTCTGCGCCATTGTCGACCATGGCCTCAACGTGTCGGATGCTGCGGAAGCACTCTTCACCTCGCAGCCCGGAATCAGCAAGCAGATCCGCCAACTCGAGGACGAACTCGGCGTGCGCGTGTTCGTCCGCCGGGGCAAGCGCCTCGCCTCGCTGACGCCGGCCGGCGAAGGCGTCCTCGCGACCGCCCGCCGCGCGCTGAAAGAGATCGAGAACATGAAGCGCGTCGGCGCCGAATACAAAGCCGAGGACGAAGGAACGCTGTCGATCGCGACGACCCATACGCAGGCGCGCTACGTGCTGCCGACCATCATCCGCGATTTCGCCGCGCGTTATCCAAAGGTCAAGCTGGTGCTGCATCAGGGCAACCCGGTGCAGGTGGCCGAGCACACCGCGAAGGGCGAGGTCGACGTGGGCATCGCGACCGAAGCCCTCGCCTCGTTTCCGGAACTCGTCACGCTGCCCTGCTATCAATGGAACCGCTGCGTGCTGGCGCCCCGCGGCCATCCGCTGGTCAAGGTCCAGCCGCTGACGCTGGCCGCGTTGGCGCGTTACCCGATCGTCACCTACGACTTCGCGTTCACCGGGCGCTCGCAGATCAACGCCGCGTTCGACGCTGAAGGGCTCGCGCCGAACGTCGTGCTGACCGCGCTCGACGCCGACGTGATCAAGACCTACGTCGAACTGGGGATGGGCATCGGCATCGTCGCCACGATGGCGTTCGATCCTGTACGCGACGCGGGCCTGGAAAAACTCGACGCGTCGCACCTGTTCGCGCCGTCGACGACCCGCCTCGGTCTGCGGCGGGGGGTGCTGCTGCGCGGTTTCGTCTACGACTTCATCGCGCGTTTCGCACCGGCGCTCGACCGCACAGCGGTGGACGCCGCGCTCGCCGACAAACTGCCGCCGGCATCCGCATGAAGCGGATGCGTCGTAGCACCGGATCCGGCGCGTGACTGCATGCGTCTGGGCGGCGGCATGGCGGTCGACCACGCGTTTGCGTGGTTCGTCCCCACCGGCATGCCTTGGAGCATTCTGCCGATCATGATCTACACCATGGGCACCATCATGGTGATGCCGCCGGTGACGCCCTGATGCTCGATCTGTTCCCGACCATGAGCGGGATGGCCACCTCGCTGCAGCGCTTCGTCCGGTTCACGCTGTCCGCCGTAAACGCCGTTACTATAGCGCCATTCCGCGCGCGTTCACTGAAGGCACCAGCGCTCGGGATGGCCCGCTTCACCCTCGGGAGCTATGCGTTGCGCATCGTCTGCCGGCGCCGCTCGCGGGACGACCTTGGGAATTGGAAACCATGATGCGCTTGCCGTCCGCTGCGCTGTACGTCGTGCTGGTCGCCGCGACCCTCATGCCGGACGCCGTCGCGATCGGCGCCGACCTCCCGACCGTCCCGCTTTCGATCAACGGCAAGAAGATCACGGCTGAGGTCGCGGCGACACCGGAACAGCGCGCCGCCGGACTCATGAATCGATTCAGCCTCAAGCCGGACTTCGGCATGTTATTCGTCTTCGAGCGACCGGAACCGCTTGCATTCTGGATGAAGAACACATTCATTCCGCTGTCGATCGCGTTCATCGGCGCCGATGGCCGCATCCTCAACATCGAGGATATGGCGCCGCACGACGAAGCCAACCACTGGTCGCGCGGATCGGGGTTGTTCGCGCTGGAGATGCGCAAGGGCTGGTTCGCCGAGCATGGCGTCCAAGCTGGCGATCGCGTAGACGGGCTGCCGGGCACCAGGAAGTAGCCGCTGTCCTCCGCCCCGAAACGGGGCTTGGCATCATGTCTCCCTGGTATTACGATCCCCGAGTTGCCCTCCTGTCATCAATACCAAACCGCGCAGGAGGCGCTTCACACCGCAATCGGCTGCGTTTAGCTGACGGCATTTTTTGGGAGAAAAAATGCTCACCCACCTCCAGCCCAAAAAGACTGCGGGCGTCGATCCGCTGGCCATCGATTCCCAGCTCCCGCCCTCGTTGGCCACGTCGGCGGCCCGCGAGCCTCGCGTCGTTTTCGAGATTCTTAGGCTTGCGACCGAATGTGCGCCGCCGATTGAGTGAAGCCGACCAAATCCGTCGCCGAGGAACGAGCAATCGAGTTGCAATTCCGTATCGATCATGTTGAAGCCCCTTCGCCTCGGTCCTATCTGCGTCCAGCATACTGGCTTCCTGCCCGCCATGCTTTCGCCGCTTGTAGATGCGGCCGAGAAAGGCCTTGATCTAGTCCCCGCCTTGCTGTCGATCGTCCAGCATCTCGGATTCGACAGCTTCATGTATGCGATCGCCAACTACCATTTGCGGCCCGACAATCAGGAGCGCATGTATGTCTTCACAACGCTTCCGGTGGAGTGGGTGATGCGGTACGATCAACAGGCGTACGTCGAATGCGATCCACGAGTCCTGTATTCGTTCCAGAGCGCACTCCCGCTCGTCTGGGATCAGGCGAGCGAACGCGGTCGGAATCCGCGCACGGATGTCTATCTGGAAGATGCGGCAGCAAATGGGGTGGGCAGCGGAATTGCGTTTTCGGTTTACGCCGGATTCCCCGCCCGAACGCTGGTCGCGTTGAATTCCGCGAACTATGCCATCGACGATGCCCGTCGCCAGCACATCATGAAGAATCTGGGCGACATCGTGCTCCTCGGACAGTTCTTCCACGAACTCTTCGTCAAGGGCGTCATCGAGAAAGGGATCGCGCCGCTTTCGCAGGGGGCGCCGCTTTCGGCGCGAGAACGGCAATGCCTTCAACTTGCGGCGAACGGTATGACGAGCGCGGACATCGGCGGAAAGCTGGGAATTGCCGAACGCACGGTGAACTTCCATTTCAGCAACATGTTCAGCAAGCTCGGCGTGCTGAACCGGCACGAGGCCATCGCCCGAGGAACGGCGCAGGGAATCGTCCGCCCGGGTGCCTAGCGAATCAGCAGCAACGAGCTCTTGCTGTGCGTGAGCACCTTGTGTGCCTCGCTCCCGATCACCAGCGCTGAGACGCGGCGGCGGCCAGGCGACGCCATGCAGTTGCGCTCGCATTTCCTCTTCCGCGCTGTCGCGATGATCTCCTCGTAGGCGTCGTTCGAGAGAACAAACATATTCTCGTGCCGGCGCGTCACGCCGCGAACGCCGGTAGCCTTGTTGCGCCAGCATTGTTGCGTCAGCAGCACTCATTGGCCCAACAGTTCGAATGGAGGTTGCCGCCGGCCTCTATCGACCAAGCGCCGGTCCTCCGGCAGCGACATGATGCACCGCTCGAAGTCGCGGTGAAACGCGCGCCTGCCGGTGGAGCTTGCGAAGCGCCGTGCTTTCTTGAACGCCTTGTCAGGAAGCTGGTGACGCTTGCCGCTGATCGCGATCAACCCGTTACTTGGCGCCACTACGGGCTCCGGCGAGACTCCGGCCCGCCGCCGGCATGCGGGTCGCGGCGGGGTTCCACCTATAATGAAGGCGCCGCGAATGAACGCGCCACGACCCGAGACCGCAACGGATATGGAACCGCGAACCGACGAGCGTACGTACCTAGGCGACCTGCCCGCGAACGGCGGCCCGGCCCGACCGACGCTGTCGGCCGGGCGGCTGCTCGCCATCTGCACCCCCAGCCTGGCGTTGATCGCGTCGGCCGCGGCCATGGCCATTACGGCGTGGTTAACCGGCTGGTATCGCACCGAGATGCTGGTCGCCGCGCAGGTCACCGGAGCCGCGACCGGGCTGCTTGCCGTGTTTCTGCTTTACTGGCAAATCCACCAGCGACAGGCGGCGACCCGGGCGCTGCAAAGCGCTACGGCTCGCGTCAGCGACATCGTCGAATCCGCGATGGACCCGATCATCACGTTCGACACCACCCAGCGCGTTATCCTGTTCAACGCAGCGGCCGAGAAGGTCTTCGGCCGGCCGCGCGACGCGGTCCTCGGGCAGCCCGTGGACAAGCTCCTGCCGCAACGGTTCCCCGACATGCATGGCGAACAGATCGAGCGGTTCGGCCGGACCGGCGCGACGGCGCGTCGGATGGGCGGCCTGACCGTGCTGACCGGCCTGCGCGCCAACGGCGAAGAATTCCCGATCGAAGCCTCGATCTCCCAGCATCGCGAGGAGGGCCGAAATCTGTTCACGGTCATCCTTCGCGACATCAGCGAGCGCATCGAAGCCCAGAAGATGCTCGCGCGATCCGAGGCTCGCCTCCGCGGCATCGTCGATTCGGCGATGGACGCGATCATCACCGTCGATGACGCCCAGCACGTCGTGCTGTTCAACGCCGCCGCGGAAGCGATGTTCGGCTGCCCGCGAGACGAGGCGCTCGGCGCGCCGCTTGCGGGGTTCATTCCCGACCGGCTTCGTCGCATGCATGCCGAGCATGTGCGGCTCTTCGGCGAGACCGGCACGGCGTCGCGCCGGATGGGCGCGCAGCGCATCGTCACTGGGCTGCGCCGCGACGGCGGGGAGTTCCCGATCGACGCGTCGATTTCGCAGCTCGATGGATTCGGCGGCAAGTTCTACACGGTGATCCTGCGCGATGTTTCCGAGCGCGTCCGGGCCGACGAGGCGCTGCGGCGGTCGAAAGACGAGCTGCGCGAGATGGGCGCGGCGGCGCACGCCGCCAGGGAACAGGAAATGAGCCGCCTCGCCCGTGAGCTCCACGACGAGCTGGCGCAATCGCTGACGGCGCTGCAGATGGACGTCGCGTGGTGCAAGGAACGAGTGCCTGACGGCCAGCCGGCGACCGTCGCGAAACTCGCCAGGATGGAAACGTTGCTGGACGAGACGGTCGCGGCGACGCGGCGCATCGCGGCGGACCTGCGCCCGCTGATGCTCGACGACCTGGGCCTCGTGCCCGCCGTCGAATGGCTGGTGGAAAGCTTCACCCAACGCAACGGGATTCCGTGCGAGCTCGCCGTGAGCAGTGCGGAGCTGGAGTTGCCGAGCGCGCACGCGACTGCGGTATTCCGGATCGTCCAGGAATCGCTCGCGAACGTGGGCAAGCACGCGCGAGCCTCACGCGTGACGATCGCCATCGAGCGCAACGCCTCGGAACTGACGCTTAGCGTACGTGACAACGGTGGCGGATTCTCGTCGCAGCATCCGCGCAAGCCCAACTCGTACGGCCTGCTCGGCCTGCGCGAGCGCGCGTCGCTGCTCGGGGGCGAAGTCACCATCACGAGCGCTCCCGGTCAAGGCACGCACGTCGAAGTCCGGCTTCCGGTAGCGCCACTGGCGACGTGGTCATGATCCGCATCGTCATCGCCGACGATCACACCATCGTGCGCGAGGGGCTCAAGCAACTTCTTTCAGCGGCGAGCGACCTCCAGGTCGTGGGCGAGGCGCGCGACGGCCACGAAACGCTGAAGATTGTCCGTGAAAGCGACTTTGACGTGCTGCTGCTCGACATGTCGATGCCGGGCAAAGGCGGGACGGAACTGATCAAACAGGTGAAGAGCGAAAAATCAAAGCTGCGCATTCTCGTGCTCAGCATGCACGCGGAGCATCAGTACGCGGTCCGCGCCATCAAGTCCGGCGCGTCCGGTTACCTGACCAAGGATAGCGCGTCGACGCAGCTCGTATCGGCGATCCGCAAGGTCGCCGGCGGCGGTGCATTCATCAGCGCCGAGGTCGCCGAGCAGCTCGCGCACTCCGCCATGCCGCACGCCGAGGGACCGCCGCACGCGTCGCTCTCCGACCGCGAGTATCAGATATTCCAGCTGCTCGTCTCCGGGAAGTCGGTGTCCGGCATCGCCGAGGATCTGAATCTATCGGTCAAGACGGTCAGCACACACAAGGCGCGCCTCCTGGAGAAGATGGGGCTCGCCAACCAGACCGAGCTCGTCCATTACGCGATAAAGCACCGCCTCGTCGACGCCTCGGCCAATCCCGGCTGAATGGCGCGGCCGCGGATAGGATTCGTCCTACCCGCCCTCGGGCCGCGTCCTACCCTGCGCTTCGGATGGGCTCCGACAGTCGCAATCAGCGACCGCCGATGGTGACGCACGCGGCGGCTGCGGATACTGCGAGTCATGGAACCATGCAGCTGCAGCAGAGTATTCATCGTCGAAGATTCCGCGTCGATCCGCAGCCGCCTGGTCGATCTCCTCGGTGAAATCGACGGCGTATGCGTGGTCGGCGAAGCAGAAACGCCGGGCGACGCCATCACCGGGATACAGCAAACACAGCCGCACTGCGTGGTCCTCGACTATCAGCTGATCGGCGGCACCGGCGTCGATGTTTTGCGTGCGGTGCGTCCCGCCTCGCCGGAAATCGCGTTCGTCGTGCTGACCAACCACCCGAATGCGCAGTACCGCCGGATATGCATGGAAGCGGGCGCCGACTGGTTCCTCGACAAGAGCACCGAGTTTGGCAAGATCAAGGAAGTGGTTGCCAAATGCATCCTGACGCGCAATTGACGCGACCAGTCATTAGCATTCCCAGCGACGAGGAGGACGAAATGCAAGTTGCCGTCATGCTGCAGACCGCCAGACCCTGTCAAGACTTTGCGACGCCGCAGCCGAGGACGGTACTGCTCGACGTCAAACGGGTCCAGGTGACGTGCCAGACGTGCAAGCTGCAGAACCTCTGCCTCTCGGAAGGCCTCGACGCGGAGGCCAAGTCCCACATCGACGAGCTCGTGACCGCCCGAATCCGACTGCGGAAAGGCGACACGCTGTTTCGCACGGGGATCCCCTTCACGTCCCTGTACGCGATCCGCTCCGGCTCGTGCAAGACCGTGTCGCTGTCGGAGAACGGGCACGATCAGGTTGCCGGCTACCACATGCCCGGTGAGATTATCGGCACCGACGGCGTCGGCACCGACGCTCACGCCTGCCAGGCGGTTGCGCTCGAAGATACGGAGGTCTGCGTGCTGCCCTTCGAGCGCCTCGCGGCGTTGAGTCGGCAAAACCGCCAAGTCCAGCACAATCTGCACCGGCTGCTGTCGCGGGAAATTGCCCGCGAACGCGTCCTGATGCTGCTGCTGGGGACCATGCACGCCGAGCAGCGACTGGCCGTGTTCCTGCTGGACTTGTCGCAGCGCTACCAGGTGCTTGGCTATTCGTCATGCGAATTCGTGCTGCGGATGACGCGCGAAGAAATCGGCAGTTACCTGGGACTGACACTGGAGACCGTGAGCAGGGTGTTCTCGCGCTTTCAGCGCGAAGGTCTGGTCCAGGTTCAGGGACGCGTCGTGAAGTTGCTAGACCGGGCTTCGGTAAAGCGTCTGGTCGACTCCTCCGACTAGCAGGACGGTCGTCTTCGCGACAGCCCGCAAAGCGCCGTCACGATCCCGCCGACCGCACAAGGCGGCCAGCGTTTCAGCGGCGGCGCTCGCAATGTCCGGCGCGCGATGTGCAGAGGACGTTGCGTTGCCGAAATGCTACTGTCGACATCGCCGGCCGTCGGCTTTGACGTGCGTCAAGGGCGGGCGGGAAGCGCCGTCGTATGGTGACGAATCGACGATGCCGCCCGAAGGGAAAAACGATGGCGATGGAACAGCAGCAGAACGTACCGAGTCGAGGCGGTTGTTTTTCCAGATTCTGGAAGCGCCTTTCGACACCGAGTGCGCGGTGGTCCGTGCTCGCGCTCGTCGTCGTCGGACTTCTGATCGGCGCCAGCGGCGTCATCGGGACGCAGGTCATTGTGGGGGCGACCGGCACGAACGAATTCTGCGGCGGCACCTGCCATTCGATGCAATGGGTCGCTCAGGAATACAGGCAAAGCGGGCATTACGCCAACCGCACCGGCTTCCGCGCCAGCTGTCACGACTGCCACATCCCGAACGGCTATCCAAAACTGCTCTGGTACAAGGCGCAGGCTGGCATTCGCGACGCGGTCCAGGAGGCGCGCGGCGTCATTTCCACCGAGGAAAGGTTCAAGAAAGAACGGCTGCGCATGGCCAGATTGGTGTGGGCGGAATTCAAGGAAAACAATTCCGTGAACTGTCAGCATTGCCACCAGTTCAATGACGACGTGGTAGCCAAACAGAAAGAGTTCGTGCGGCCGATGCACCAACAATTTCTTGCCAATACGGCGACGTGCATCGACTGTCACAAGGGCGTTGCTCATACCGCGCCCGATGAATGACCGCTCGAGAGGCGATGCGCACCCGATTGCGCACGCTTGGTACTTCTAGCGCGTGATCGGCTGCGACGCTCGCGATGCGCGCGCGATCTGCCGACGGAGCGCGGCATAGCGCGCTTCTCCGTTCTTGTCGAGCAGGGGGTCGTCGATGTGGCGGATCGCGGCCTCGATCGCTGCCCAGTCGCTGTCGCGCAGCAGCCTTGCGGCCAGAGGAAGGATCGCCGTTTCTTCCGTTTCCATATGCCTGCGGAAATCCGCGACATAGGCCCTGCCCGACGCCTCGACGTGCTCGCGCGACGCGATCGACCCGTTGACGATGTCGCCGAGGGCATCCACCAGCGCACCTCCGACTTTCTTGAGGCGCGCGTGCTGCTCGGTCAGTTCGTCGACGATCGGACCGGCGGTGACCTCGCGCTCCCTGATCCTGGCAAACGCCAGGTCTTCCTTGGGATGATGCGACACGTCAGGGTAGTGCGTCATGTAGAACATGATGTCCAGCATCAGCTCGTAGTCGGACGACTCGCCCTTGTGAAAGAGGTCGAGCTGGCGCTCCAGAAGGTCGAGCAGCGTCGCGAAATTAGCGTGCTCCGCGTGCCAGAGGGCGATCGAGTCGGACACGGCTGGCTCGCTACCGAAAGGGCTCTGCACGCCGAATGAGCTCGGGCAGGTTCGGCTCGTTCGGGTCGCGCGGCTTTCCCGGGTGGATGATCGAAACCTGGCAACTTTCGGCCGCTTCGACCAGCTGCGCGTAGGTGCCGGCCGCAATGTCCGCGACATAGGCCTGCTTGTTCTCGTTGTAGGCGAACATCTTGTCGTTGATACCGGTGCATTCGTTGCAGGTCGTGCAGCGCGGGGTCTCGATATGCGCTTCGTCGGAAGGCTTGTCGGTGTCCGGCGACTCCGCGGCCGCGGTCGGCAC
>JAAFGU010000440.1 GCA_010365205.1 Aromatoleum sp.
GATCGCACGTGCGCCTGCCGCGGCGAGCCGCGAGTCCAGCGTACCTGCCGTTTCGCGCGGCGCGATCGGCAACCGGATCGTGTCGAGCATCGGGCCGGTATCGAGGCCGGCGTCCATCTGCATGATCGTGATGCCGGTCTCGCGGTCGCCGGCGAGAAGGGCACGCTGAATCGGAGCCGCGCCGCGCCAGCGCGGCAGGAGCGACGCGTGGATGTTGAGGCAGCCGCGGCGCGGCCAAGCCAGAATCGGCGGCGGCAGAATGAGTCCGTAGGCGGCGACCACGAGCACGTCGAGCGGAACGGTGACCGCGGCCGCCTGCGCCTCGACGGTCTCGAGCGTCGGAGGCTGTTGGACGACGAGACCTCGCTGCTGCGCCAGCGTCTTCACCGGTGATTCCGCGAGCTTGAGCCCGCGGCCCCGCGGGCGATCCGGCTGCGTCAACACGAGCGGAACGATGTGCCCAGCCTCCAGCAACGCCAAGAGCGCCGCGGCGGCAAAGGCCGGCGTGCCGGCGAAACCGACTCTCATCCGGGCAGCCGCGAGGGCGTCAGCCGGCAAGCCGCTGCTTCTTGCGGGCCCGTGCCGCGAGCCGCGCGCGCTTCAACGGCGACAGATGGTCGACGAACATCGTGCCGCTGAGATGATCGATTTCGTGCTGGATGCAGACCGCGAGCAGGCCCTCGGCATCGAACTCGAACGCCGCGCCGCGTTCGTTCAGCGCGCGCACGTGGACCCTCGCGGCCCGGGTCACATTGTCGTAATAGCCGGGGACGGAGAGGCAGCCTTCCTCGCATTCGGCCTCACCTTCCGCCGAGCGGATCTCGGGATTGATGTAGACGCGAAGCTCGTCCCGGGCCTCGGACAGATCCATGACGATCACGCGTTTGTGCACGTCGACCTGCGTGGCAGCAAGACCGACTCCGGGGGCCGCGTACATCGTCTCGGCCATGTCGCGGATCAGTTTCCGGATTTCGGGCGTTACGGCAGGAACCGGCGCGGCGACCTTGCGCAGCCGGGGATCGGGGTACTCGAGGATGGTCAGCAGCGCCATGCGGGTGTTGTGGATCGGTGTGGCCCGTTGGGCATCCTGCGGCAGGCCCGCCGGGACCACCCGGAGCCCCTAGCTTGCAAAATGCAGACTCGGCATGCAGAATCTGCCCTAAGCCCTTATTTTGCGGCGGTTTAGGACGTTAGCAAGCCCCGCCCCTACCGGAAGAGGCTTTATGCGTCAGAAGTTTAGCATGCCGATGCGCCTCGCCGCGGTCACCGCCGCGTTGGTCGTTCTCGCCGTCGCGCCGGCGCGCGCCGACGAGGTCCAGCTCAACGAACCGGTCGCGGATCGCTACACCGTGAAGAAGGGCGACACCCTGTGGGGGATCGCCGGGCGTTTTCTGAAGGACCCGTGGCGCTGGCCCGACATCTGGCGCCTGAATCGCGACGAAATCAAGAATCCTCATCGGATCTATCCGGGCGACGTCATCCTCCTCGACAAGTCCGACGGGCAGTGGCGGTTGCGCGTCGAATCCTCGAGCGTCCGTTTGTCGCCGTCGGTGCGCACGTCAAGACTGGACGCCGACGCCATTCCGAGTGTCCCGCCCAGCGAAATCGAGCCTTTCCTGACGCGCCCGCTGATCACCGGTCCGGACGGACTGGCCGACGCGCCCGAGATCATCGCCGGCCGCGATCCGCGCGTCGTCCGCGGCGTCAACGACACCGTCTACGTCACCGGCCTCGACCCGAGCCGAGGCACGCTCTGGTACATCTATCGCAAGGGCCGCACGCTCCACCCCATCGAGTCCGACGCGTTCCTGGGCGAGGAGCAACGCTTCGTCGGCACCGGAAAGGTCGAACGGTTCGCCGACGTGTCGACGGTGCGCATCGCCGCATCGAAGGAAGAAATCCTCGTCGGCGACAAGTTCGTGCCCGCGCCGCCGGAGCAACTCATCAACTACGCTCCGCATGCGCCGCAGACGGACGTCAACGGCCGCATCATTGCGCTCGGCAGCGATTCGGTCGAGGTTGGCCGCGGCTCTATCGTGACCATCGACAAGGGCTCGAAAAACGGGATCGACATTGGCGCGGTACTCGCGATCTACCGCGTGGTGCCTCCGATCCAGGACCCGCGGCCGTCCAAGGAGCCCGACCGCATCCGGCAATTGCTCGAGCAGACGAAGGTCTATCAGCCCGAGCGGCTGGTCAAAGTGCCCGACGAGCGCACCGGCCTTGTGTTCGTCTTCCGCGTGTTCGACTTCGTGTCGTACGCGATCGTGCTGAACACGACGGATCCGGTCACCCTTGG
>JAAFGU010000441.1:0-1249 GCA_010365205.1 Aromatoleum sp.
GCCCGCGTGCGCGGACCGAACATACGTACACTGCGCGCCGACGCCGCATCATGCCCAATCGCGACCACCACGACGCCGCACACGGCGATCCGCTGTTCCCTGAAATCGAGCCCTACGCCAGCGGCCGTCTCGGCGTCAGCGCGCGGCACGCACTCTACTGGGAAACCTGCGGCAATCCGGACGGAGTGCCGGTCGTATTCCTTCACGGCGGCCCCGGCAGCGGCTGCCTGCCGCACCACCGCCGCTATTTCGATCCGTCGTTCTGGCGCACGGTGCTGTTCGACCAGCGCGGCGCCGGGCGCTCGACGCCGATCGGCGAACTCACCGACAACACGACCTGGCATCTGGTCGCCGACATCGAGCGCTTGCGCGCGCATCTGGGCATCGAGCGCTGGCTGGTGTTCGGCGGCTCGTGGGGGTCGACGCTGGCGCTGGCGTACGCGCAGACGCACCCGCAGCGCTGTCTCGGACTCGTGCTGCGCGGCGTGTTCCTCGCCCGCCCGTGGGAATTCGACTGGTTCATCCAGGGGATGGGCACGATCTTTCCCGAAGCCGCGCGCGCGTTCGAGGAACACGTGCCGGAGGCCGAGCGCGGCGATCTGCTCGGCAGCTACTACCGCCGGCTCACCGACCCCGATCCCTCCGTCCACCTGCCCGCCGCCGAGGCCTGGGACCGCTACGAAGGCTCGTGCGTGACGCTGCTGCCCGCGGCCGACCCGATGCCGAAGTTCGACAACGACGCCGGCGCGCTCGCGCTGGCGCGAATCGAGGCGCATTACTTCGTCAACCGCTGCTTCCTTGCCGACGACGAGTTGCTCGACCGCCTGCACCGGATTCGCGCGCTGCCCTGCACGATCGTCCAGGGCCGCTACGACATCGTCTGCCCGCCGGTCACCGCCGAAACACTGGCGCGCGCATGGCCCGAGGCGGAGTACGTGGTCGTGCCGGATGCCGGCCATTCGATTCGCGAGCCGGGCATCACCCGGGAGCTCGTCGCTGCAGTCGAACGGATGCGCGGGCGCGTTGCGCCGCCGGTGGAAACGACGAGGCCTCAGGGCATCTCCACGGGCCGTTAGGGCATCTCGGTCTCGCCGGTGTTGCGCACGCGGAACGCCGTGATCGCGAAATCCAGCTCGATTTCATCGCTGACGAGCAGACGAGCGTAGGACATCCCGAACGCCGAGCGCGAGATCCGCGTCGCAACCTCGGCGCCGCAGCCTTCGCGGCCGTCCGCCGAATCGGTCGCGCA
>JAAFGU010000441.1:1380-3670 GCA_010365205.1 Aromatoleum sp.
CGCCGCGGAGGAAATCATCGCGCAGATTCCAGCCGGTGTTGATCGAGGTCGTGTCGATGATGAAGTCGACGCGGCCGGTCGCCTGCGCTGGATCGAGCACGATCGAACCCCAGGTGCGCTCGAAGCGGCCGCGCTGCTTCGCGATGCCGAGATGGGTGACGGCGAATTCGGCCGCCGTGAGTTCCGGCTCGACGCGGAACGTCACCGGATCGGCAGCGGTGCCGAATGCGCCGCAGGCCGCAACCAAACCCGCCAGCGCCCGCCAGCGCGTCCGTAGGAGCGGACGCTTCACTCCTGCAAGGCCTCGATCGCCACGCGCACGCTGACCGCGTCCGCCAATGTCGCGAGATCCGCCGAGAGCCCGTAGTCCGAGCGGCGGATCGTCGCCGTCGCTTCGGCACCGCACGCGGGCTTGCGCGTGAGCGGATGGACGTCGATGCACCGGAACGCGGTGACCGCGAGGGACACCGGCCTCGTCACACCGTGCAACGTCAGCTCGCCGTCGGCGCCGACGACCCGGTCGCCGTCGAACACGAGGCGCGTCGAGCGGAACGCGATCGACGAATAGCGCGCGGCGTCGAGCCAGGCGTCGCCTTTCAGCTGCGCCTCGCGCGCCGCCGACCCGGCCTTCAGCGAACCGGCATCGATGGCAACGTCGATCGATCCCGTCTTCGCCGCGCGGTCGAGCACGATCCGCCCGGCCGTCCGGGCGAAGCTGCCGCGCTGCAGCGCGATTCCGAGCGCGCCCATCTCGAACGTTATCCCCGTATGCAGCGAATCGACGACGAGGCTCGCCTGCGCGGCTGCAGACGCGGCGAGCGCCAGCGCGGACGCGGCGACCACAAATCTCATGCAAGCTCCGGGAAAGGCGCGGCCTCCGCGCGAGTCCCGGCGAATGCTCGGCGCGCATCCCGGGCCGAAAATCGCGCCGCGCTCCCGGGACATCGTCGTGAACAGCTCGGCGCGCGCAATCATTCCCGGATCAACTCACCGGCGGCAAGACCATCCGCAGCCGGATGAGGACGTCGTCGGCGACGGTTTCGGTGTCCGCCCACATCCCTTCGCCGATCCTGAATTCAAGCCGTTTCAACGTGAATTGTCCTTCGGCCAGCGTGTTGCCGGCGCCGTCCTTGCGCAGCGCTACCGGCACCGCGACCTCGCGCGTCACGCCCTTCAGCGACAACCGGCCGAGAATCTCGTAGCGATCGCCGCCCAGGCCCTTCACCGACGTCGACGCGAACCGCGCCACCGGGTATTTCGCGGTGTCGAACCAGGTCGGTCGCTTCAGTTCGCTTTCGGATTCCTCGCTGGCGAGGTCGATGCTGGCGAGCTCGATTTCGAATTCGGTCTTCGACCGGGCAAGATCGCGCGGCCGGAAGTCGACGTTGGCCTTCCATTTGCGGAAGCGCCCCTCGACATTGACGCCGAGCTGCTTCGACACGAAGCGAATTTCACTTTTGTCGATCAGCACGCCTTGCGCCGACGAGCCGCCGGAGGCGGCGAGCAGCATGACCGCCAACGGCGGAATGAACGAACGGAACGGCTTCATGGGGAACCTTTCGGGACGGCGCGCGGCCTACTGCGTAGCCCGTTACGGCGCGGCCGCGCAACGCGGCATGGCGACCGCTGGTTTTGTTAAATGAACGCCGCGAATTACCCGGTGAATTTCTGACTCTGCACACTTACCGCCATCGGAGCGGGAGCATGCGCGCGAAAACCGCATCGCGGTCGACAAAGCGGTGCTTCAGCGCGGCCCATACATGGACAAAGACCAGCGCAGCCATCGAGTAGTTCAATGTGACGTGCACGATCTTGAGCGCAGCGGCAGCCGCCTTGTCCTTCGGTACGAGGTCGGGCAGCGGGAAAAGGCCCAGGTAGACGACCTGGACGCCGGTCGCCGAGCTGTAAATCCAGCCGGAAACCGGGATCGCGAGCATAAGCGCGTAGAGGAGTGCATGAGTGGCCGCCGCGGCGCGTTGCTGCCATCGCGGCATCGGCGCCGGCGGCAACGCCGGATGGCCGGTGCGCCACGCCAGGCGCGCGAACGCCAGCAGGAACACCGTGATGCCGATCCATTTGTGAATCGCGTACCAGCGGAACTTCGCGGGCTCGAATTCGAGCCCGGTCATCGTCAGGCCGAGCGTAAAGCCGCACAGGATCAAAACCGCCGATATCCAGTGCAGCGCAATCGCGACCGGCGCGTACCGGACCTCACCATCTCTCATCGTGGAGCTCGCTCGCGGACGCCCGCGGCAACATCGCGGCGGCGGCGCGCAGGCCCGGGCGCGCG